>JANXLP010000396.1 GCA_025355125.1 Opitutaceae bacterium
GTCAGAGGAGGCCGACGGGACTTCGGGTGAATGGGCGAAAAAGGTTTCGCGTTGTCTTCGGTGGGGCGGGTGGCGGAAGTCGGGGGATGAAAGTCGCGTTTATCAGTGGGACGAGCATCGTGAAATCGGAAATGTTTTCGACGTGGGAGGTGAAGACCGTCGAGACCAAATACGGGGCGGTCACGTATAAGACACGCGGTGATTTCGCGCTGATCAACCGGCATGGGTATGCGTTTCCGCTGCCGCCGCACGCGATCAATTATCGGGCGAATTTGCAGGCGCTGGCCGATCTCGGGTTTCAGGACATCGTGTCGTTGAATTCGGTGGGATCATTAAAGGATGAACTGAAGCCCGGCACGCTCGTCTCGTGCAGCGATTACGTGGGACTTTTGGTGGGGCCGGCGACTTATTTTGACCGGGAGCTGCGCGGCGGTGCGCCGGGGATCGCGAACAACTTGATTCCGTTGCTGGTGGAGAAACTGGCGCCGGAATTTCTGGTAGAGACGGGGAAGGTTTATGTGCAGACGCGCGGGCCGCGGTTTGAGACGAAGGCGGAGATACGGATCATCCGGCACTGGGGCGATGTGGTCGGGATGACGGCGGGGCAGGAGGCGGACTTGGCGACGGAATTGGGGCTGCGCTACAACTCGATCGCGATGGTGGATAACTATGCGAACGGACTCGAAGGGACGGAGATCGACTACGCGAAGTTTCACGAACTGGTGAAAGACAATCAGGCGAAGGTGAACCGGCTGTTTGGGCGGATGTTGGAGATTTTGGGGTGAAGCGTGAGCGTGGGCGCGGGCGGAATTTTTACCACGAAACACACGAAATACACGAAAGACGAAGGGGAGGGGCCCACGGAATACACGGAAGACACGGAAAAAAGCCCGAGGCGAAGACGGTGACGGGCGGAAGGGCGGGTCGGAGATTCCGCCTACTTACGGCGGGTTGCTTTGGGTGGGGTTGTGGGTTTGGGTGCGGGAAATTTCTATGAGTAACAAAACTATCGGCGTTCTCGGGCTGGGCATCATCGGCGGCGTGTGGGCGCGGCATTATCATACGGCGGGTGTGCTGGCGGGGGCTTGGAATCGCACGGCGCAGCCCGATTTTCCGCAGTGGAAAGGCACGGCGCTCGCGGTGGCGCAAGCGGCGGACATCGTGCAGATCGTAGTCGCGGATCCGCCGGCGGTGCGGGCGTTACTCGCGGAGATTTTGCCGGCGCTGGGACCCGGAAAGACTGTGGTGCAGTCGAGCACGATTGATCCGAAGAGCAGTGAGGAATTTTTTACGGCGGTGACGGGAAAAGGTGCGCGCTACCTCGAGGCACCGTTCACGGGCAGCAAGCCGGCGGCGGAGTTGCGGCAGGTGGTTTACTATCTCGGCGGCGAGGCGGCGCTGATCGCGGAGTTGGATGAGTTGCTGGCGCTGGTGGCCGTGACGCGGCTGCACATCGGCGATCATCGGCAGGCGTGCACGCTGAAACTGGCGATGAACTTGAACATCGCGGCGCAGATGGAGGCGCTGTCGGAGGCGATCACGCTCGCGCGGCGCGCGGGGATTTCGGACGACGTTTTTTTTGGCGCACTGAGTCGCAATGCGAGCCAGTCCGGCTTGGCCAAGCTCAAGGAGCCGAAGCTGCGTAGCGGGGATTTTTCGCCGCAGTTTTCGGTGAAGCATATGTTGAAGGACATGCGGCTGGCTTCGGGGATCGAGGGCGTCGTGGGTTTCCCCGTGCTCGACACGATTCGCGAGCGCTTCGTGGCGGCGGAGAAGGCGGGATTGGCCGATCAGGATTTCTCGGCGCTGATCAAGTTGCTCGAGACGAAGCAGGGTTGAGTGCCACGGTTTGACGCCAACGGAACGTGGGCTACCGTCGGCGCCATGAGTGACTTCGTTTCTCCTCCGGCGCTTGCGGAATCGCGGCAGGCCATCGACCGACTGCGCGCCGCCATGCAGCGGACGATCAAGGGCAAGGATGAGGTGATCGAGCAGGTGCTGATCTGTCTCGTGGCGGGCGGGCATGTGCTCATCGAGGATCTGCCCGGATTGGGGAAGACGACGCTGGCCTATGCGCTAGCGCGCTCGACGGAGTGTTCGTTTTCACGCGTGCAGTTCACGAGCGACCTGTTGCCGAGCGATGTGACGGGCGTGGCGATCTACGATGAGCGCGAGCGGTCGTTTGTATTCAAGCCGGGCCCGGTGTTTGCGAACGTGGTGTTGGCGGACGAGATCAACCGCGCGACGCCGAAGACACAGTCGGCGTTGCTGGAGGTGATGGATCGCGCGCGGGTGACGGTGGATGGCGTGGCGCACGCGGTGGGGTCGCCGTTTATGGTTTTTGCGACGCAAAATCCGGTGGACTACGAAGGGACGTTTCCGCTGCCGGAGAGCCAGATGGACCGGTTTTTGATGCGGCTGCACATGGGTTATCCGCAGCCGGTCGATGAGCTGGAAATTTTGCGCACGGCGCGCACGGGCTACGACGCGATCAAGGCGGATGCGGTCGTGACGAAGGAGGACGTGCTGGCATTGCAAACGCTGGTGGCGCAGGTCTTCGTCGAGGATTCGGTGCTGGATTATATTTTGCGGATCGTGACGGCGACGCGCACCGAGGCGGAGTTCAAGGCGGGCGTGAGCGTGCGCGGCGGACTGGCGCTGCGCACGGCGGCGCAGGCGCGGGCGCTGGTGCTCGGGCGGGATTTTGTGCTGCCGGACGATGTGAGCGCGCTGGTGGCGGCCACGCTGACGCATCGGCTCGCACCGGCGCGGCAGACGAGCGATGCGCTCGAAGAACGGCGCGTGGTGGGGGCGACGCTGAAGCGGATTTTGGCGAACGTGGAGCAGCCGAGCTGAAAGGTCGGAACCGAGAACGCTTAACGCTGAACTTTTAACGTTTAACGCTCAATGTCGGCCGATCCTTTAACGTTTAGCGTTGAGCGTTCAGCGTTGGACGTTCCGCGCGAAAGAGCGGCTTGGTCGGGCCCGGGGGCGAAGAAGCGACGTAAAAAATTTCGCTGGAGCGAGCTGGTGTGGGCGCTGGTGTGGCCGCGGGGAGGGGAGCGGATTGTGCCGACGGTGTCGGGGGTGATCTTGATCGCGCTGTGCTTCGGGCTCGGCACGGCGGCGTATAATTCTTCGAGCAATATTTTGTTCATCACGCTCTCGCTGTTGTTGGCGTGTCTGATTCTGAGCGGAGTGCTCTCGTGGTTGAACCTGCGGGGCGTGGCGTGGCGGCTGGAAGTGAAACCGCCGCTGCGTGCGGGTCAGATGGCGAGCGCGGGGCTGGCGCTGCGCAATGGGAAGAAGTTTTTGCCGACCTACGGGCTTTGGTTCGAGTGGGTGGCGCGGCCGATGGCGGACCCGGCGTCGGGGGCGAAGGCTGAGTCCACGGTGACGGGCAAGGGGATCGACGTGCGGGCGATCTTAAAGAAGGCCGAAGCGGAGGCGGTGCGCGGCAATGTGACGTTGCGCGAGCGGTTGGAAGCTCAGGGCGAGATACAACTGGACTGGAGTTTTGTGCCGGCGCGGCGTGGGCGGATGCGCGTGGAATTGGCGGGCGTGGGCTCGCTGTTTCCGTTCGGATTTTTAAGGAAATACGTGGGCACAGAGCTGCGCGCGGATGTGGTCGTGTGGCCGGCGGCGGTAGAGTATCGGCGGTTTGCGGTGAACGGGGCGCGGCGGATCGGCGGCAGCGAGCAGCGGGCGCGCGTGGGTAGCGGTGGTGATTTGCTGGCGCTGCGACGGTATGCGGAC
>JANXLP010000404.1 GCA_025355125.1 Opitutaceae bacterium
GTTGTAGAACGCGAAGTCGAGCCCCACCGGCGCGGGGCCCCTCCCGCCGCCCTCGATCCAGCCACCGCCGCCCACTTCCCCGCCAGTTTCCAAGACTCGCCTCTCGGACATATTCCGACCGGCTGGAGCGCAGTCCCGCTCTACGATACGGCGCAGTGGGTGAATGGAGCAGCCTTCAAAAATGAAGACTTCTGCGCCGCAGGAAAAGGTCTTCCAATTATCAAGATTGGTGAGCTAAAAGGCGGAATTAGTGCTCAAACGAAGTGGTGCCAACGCGACGCGGGTCCGGACAAAATCATCAACACTGGCGACTTGGTGTATTCGTGGTCAGGCAGCCCGGACACATCGCTCGAAGCGTTCCTTTGGAGTGGTGGGCGTGGGTTGCTCAATCAGCACATCTTCAAGGTGATTTCAGCGACGGCGGCAGAAAAACGCTTCGTCTACTACCTCCTCCAATACCTGCGCCCGGTGCTCGTTGAAACGGCAAGGAACAAGCAGACCACTGGTCTCGGTCACGTCACGATTGCTGACATGAAGCGCTTGCTCGTGTGCATGCCAAGCAAGGCCGTGCTTGCAGCATTCGACCGAAACGTTGCGCCCATCTTCGACAAGGCCTTCACCAACACCCTCGAATCCCGCACCCTCGCTACCCTGCGGGACACGCTGCTGCCGAAGTTGCTGAGCGGGGAACTCAAAACAACTAACTGACCGACTATGCCTCGCCTCTTAAAATCAGAAACTGACCAGCGGCTTACCGTCAGCCAGAGAGCGTTGACCACCGCGTTTGGAATGCTGTCCATTCCAAAGCCCGTGAGCTACGAGCCTACCAACACTGATGGCGCGATTGAGATAGGCTTGATTGGCATCGCAGCGGATTTGGCAATTTCCGCCTGTTTATATGAAGTGCTTGGCGCATCCGGTATCATCCGCAAAGACAGCGGTTTTTACCTATCCGCATCTGAAGCCCTCGATTCATTTCGAGCCACCTTGCACTCGAAGATTCCACGGCTCGCAGCATTAACGCACGGCATCCCCGACGCTTCCGGTCACCTCAAGAAATTGGATGCCGCCTGCAGCAACTTTCCAGTTATTTTCACCGCCAGAGCATGCGCCGTTCACGGGGGCGCGGGTATTTCCAGCGATGTGGCTTTTGTGGCAGGGAAGTCAGTTGCAGATTTTCTCATCGCATTGGCGGAAAGCACAAAATGGAAACCATACCTCAAGCACGTTCCGGCTATCCCTGCACTTCCCAAGGAGAAGACGCTTATCGCGCAGGAATTGGCCGCGCTGCTCTCAACTGGCGATAAATCAAAGGCAGGCGCTTCGATTACGGGAATTTATTTGGTGCTGCCCGAACTGACCAAGTCGGAGCCCGATTGGTTGAAGACTTTGCAGCGAGTTCAGGTCACGCCTCGCGCTCAGGACATTTCTGTTCTCATCAAGAGTCTCCAGCAGGCAAATGTTGGAGAAATGTTCAAGGTTGGGAAAGGCGCCAACGCGACGGCGGTAAAGATTGTCGATAAATCCGAGAACCCCGACGCTCTGCCAATCTACATCGAAGCAATGAAGAAGAAGTTCGATAAACTGTCGGATGCGTGGAGCGGCTACATTGGTAACGCAAATGGCGAGTTGGACAAAGGCATCTTGTCGCTTCCTCCCGTTGATTCAATCTACCGATTCGCCGCTATCGGAATCGACAGTATTGGTCTCCCCGAGGAAGAAACAAAAGACGGGCTTTCGTCGCACAGTCTTTGGCCATTTGTAGCAAGCGCCCTCGAATACAGCGGGACTAAAGGGCCGTGTTTCTTCCTGCTTCGGTCGCTAAAGTCAGGCGAAATCGGTCAGCTGACGAAACAGCTCAAGGATGCTGCGGTTCATAGCAACAAGATCAAAAAAAGCTTGGCGGATTATGAACCGCTCTTTCTGGCCGCTGCAAATACCAAACCCGTCGCCGCTAGTTCAGCGTTAGCAAAATCTCTGGCGACTTCTGTCACGGCACGTGACAAGCGGAGAGAATCACTGGCTGACAAGCTCTCAGCACGCACCAAGAGCGCTAAAGGCAAACTCAAAACCGCTTACGGAACTCTAATCATAGAGGTTCTGAAAGCAGACTCGCTTGCGGCGCCTCTGGATTCCATGCGGAACGGAACTATCAATATGGAATCGGACAAGTTCCCAGCATTTCGACTACTGATTGATGCCGCCAACGAAAGAGAAGACCTCGGCGCACTTGGGGCCATCTTGGCTGACAACTCATTCCAATCTGTCTCCACGAATGCACGCAAAGCCATCATGGAAATCGATTATTCATATTTCGGCCCACAGATTTCGACATAAGCACAAATGTCCCTCAACGAATCCATCGTCGAAGACGCCGCCCTCGAATCGTTCGGGGAGCTAGGCTGTGCGAACGGGCACGGGCCGCATCTCGCACCCGGTGAACCGGCGGCGGAGCGGGATTCGTTTTCAGAGGTGGTGCTGGTGCGACGCTTGCGCGAGGCGATCCGGCGGTTGAACCCGGCCATTCCCGAGGAGGCGCGGGCATCCGTTGCGAAATCTGCAACAGTTCAAATCTAAAGGAGGCTGAACCCATGAGCGACGAACCGTTACCCAATTCCGGAATCATCCTCTACCAGACGGAGGATGGCCGCACGCGCATCCAGTGCCGGTTTGAGGACAAGACGGTGTGGCTGACGCAGAAGCTGATGGCCGAGCTTTTCGGCAAGGATGTGCGCACGATCAATGAGCACATCCAGAACGTCTTTGCGGAGGGAGAACTGGTGGCGGATTCAGTTATCCGGAAATTCCGGATAACTGCCGCCGACGGCAAAAGCTACGAGACCCAGCACTACAATCTGGAGGTGATCATCGCCGTGGGCTACCGCGTGAAATCGCCGCGCGGCACCCAATTCCGCCAATGGGCGACGGCACGTTTGAGCGAGTATTTGCTCAAGGGTTTCACGATGGACGACGAGCGGCTGAAGAACCCGCCGGGCAAAGGCCACATTGATTACTTCGACGAGTTGCTGGAGCGTATCCGGGACATCCGCTCCAGCGAGCGGCGGGTGTATCTGCGGGTGCGGGAGATCCTCGCGCTGGCGGCGGACTACGAGGCTACGAAGCCGGAGTCGCAGGTGTTTTTCCAAACGATTCAGAACAAGCTGCACTTTGCCGCGACGGGAAAGACGGCGGCGGAGTTGATCGCCGAGCGGGCGGACTCCTCAGAACCAAACATGGGGCTGATGGCGTGGCGCAGCGGCGTTGTGCGAAAAGGCGATGTGACGGTGGCGAAGAACTACCTGGGCGAGGATGAGATCGAGGAGCTCAACCGGCTGGTGGTGATGTTCCTGGATTTCGCGGAGGATCAGGCCAAGCGGAAGAAGCAAATCTTCCTCCAGAACTGGGTGACGCGGCTGCACGACTTTCTGAACCTGAACGAGCGGGCGATTTTACCCGATGCCGGGAAGGTGAGCCGCGAGGAGGCGCACGAATTGGCGGAGGCGGAGTATGAACATTTCGCCGCCCGCCGTCAGGAAGCACTGGAAGCACAGGGCGAGGCGGACTTGCTCGGACTGCTCGACGCCGAGGTGAAGAAGCTCCCCAATAAACCCAAGCCACCGAAGAAATGAGCCTCAACGAAGCCACCGTCGAAGACGCCGCGCTCGGCTGGTTCGAGGAGCTGGGCTACGCCGTCGCCCACGGCCCGCACCTCGCCCCCGGCGAACCGGCGGCGGAGCGGGATGGGTTTGGCGAGGTGGTGCTGGTGGGGCGGCTGCGCGCGGCGATTGCGCGGCTGAACCCAGAGATTCCCGGGGAGGCGCGCGAGGAGGCGCTCCGCAAAGTGCTGCGGCCCGAGACGCCCTCGCTCACCGGTGGCAACCGGCGTTTCCACCACTGGCTGCGCGACGGCGTGCCCGTGGAATATCAGCGGGCCGATGGCAGCATCGCCGGCGATGCGGTGCGGCTCGTCGATTTCGACGCCGTCGCGACCAACGACTGGCTGGTCGTGAATCAGTTCACCGTCATCGAAGCCGGGCACAACCGCCGGCCCGACCTCGTGGTTTTCCTGAACGGCCTGCCGCTCGCCGTGATCGAATTGAAAAATGCGGCGGACGAGGAGGCGACGATTTGGGACGCGTTTAAGCAGCTCCAAACCTACCGGGCCGAAATCCCGTCCCTCTTGCTCTACAACGAACTGCTCGTGGTGAGCGATGGCTCGCAGGCGCGGATCGGTTCGCTCACGGCCGATCAGGAATGGTTCAAAGTCTGGCGCACGATCGGGGGCGAGCGAGACGCACCGAAGACCATCCATGAGATCGAAGTGCTGGTGATGGGCGTGTTTGAGCGTCGCCGCTTTCTCGAGCTGCTCCAGCACTTCATCGTCTTCGAGGAAGACACGGAGAGTGACCGGTTGCACAAGATCATCGCCGGCTACCACCAGTTTCACGCCGTCAACGCCGCCGTCGAGGAAACCGTGCGCGCCAGCGGGATGATCGTGCCCTCGGACTTGGTGCAGGAAGAACAAGGCACCTACTGGGCCGGCCGCATGCACGGCGGCAAACCCGGCGACCGCCGCGCCGGCGTCGTTTGGCACACGCAGGGCTCGGGCAAGAGCTTCTCGATGCTCTTCTACGCCGCGCGCATCGTGCGACACCCGACGATGCAAAATCCCACGCTCGTCGTGCTCACCGACCGCAACGATCTCGACGACCAGCTTTTCGGCCAATTTCAGCGCTGCCACGAAATCCTCGGGCAGATGCCCGTGCAGGCTGATAGCCGGGACACGCTTCGCGACCTGCTCAAGGTCGCGAGCGGCGGCGTGGTGTTTACCACGATCCAGAAATTCCTGCCTGCGGAAAACGGCGCGCCCAGCGGTCGCGCCCTACCGCTCTCGACCCGGCAAAACATCGTCGTCATCGCCGACGAGGCTCATCGCTCGCAATACGGCCTGATCGATGGCGTCGCGCGCCACATGAGGGACGCGTTGCCCAATGCGTCGTTCATCGGCTTCACCGGCACACCCATCGAAAAGACGGACGCGAATACCCGCGCGGTGTTCGGGGACTACGTTTCCATCTACGACATCCAGCGCGCCGTCGCCGACAAGGCCACGGTCCCGATCTACTACGAGAGCCGCATCGCCAAGCTCAGCCTCAACGCCGCCGCGTTGCCCAAGCTCGACGCCGAGTTTGCCGAAATCACCGAGGCCGAGGAAGAGACTAACCGCGAAAAGCTCAAAACCAAGTGGGCCGCGCTCGAGGCGTTGGTCGGCGATCCCAAGCGCGTAAAACTGATCGCGGCCGATCTGGTGACGCATTTTGAAAAGCGCGTCGAAGCCATGGACGGCAAAGCGATGGTCGTCTGCATGAGCCGCCGCATCTGCGTCGAATTCTACAACGAACTTATTCGCCTACGCCCCGAGTGGGCCGGAGCGAAGAACGACGAGGCCGAATCAGAGAAGGCGAAGAGATGTGTGGTGAAGATAGTCATGACCGGCAGCGCTGAAGACGGGCCGGACTGGCAGCCGCACATCCGCAACAAGACCCAGCGCCGCGCGCTCGCGAAACGTTTCAAGGACAGCCAAGACCCGTTCCGTATCGTGATCGTGCGCGACATGTGGCTGACCGGCTTCGATGCGCCCTGCCTCCACACGATGTATGCCGACAAGCCGATGCAAGGCCACGGCCTCATGCAGGCCATCGCGCGCGTGAACCGCGTCTTCCGCGACAAGCCCGGCGGCCTCGTGGTCGATTACCTCGGCCTTGCGGACCAGCTGAAGCAAGCGCTCTCCGTTTACACCGAGAGCGGCGGCCAGGGAAGTCCCGCCATCGATACCGCGCAGGCCGTCGCGATCTTGCAGGAGAAGCATGAGATCGCGTGCGACCTTCTCCACGGCCTCGCGTGGTCCGACGCCGCCGGGGACGCCAAGAAAATCTACGCTCTCTTGCCCGCCGCCCAGGAACACGTCCTCGAACAACCCGACGGCAAGAAACGCTTCGTGCAGGTCGTCACCGAGCTATCCCGCGCCTTCGCGCTTTGTGCCGCGAGTGATGCCGCGACGGAAATCCGCGACGACGTCGCGTTCTTCCAAGCCGTCAAAGCCGCGCTCGTCAAAACCGTCAGCCGTGGCGGTAAGAGTCCCGATCAACTCGACGCCGCCGTGCGCCAACTCGTGTCCGGTGCGATTACGACGGACAACCAGATCATCGATGTCTTCACCGCTGCCGGCCTGCCCAAGCCCGATATCAGCATCCTTTCCGACCAATTCCTCGCCGAGGTGCGCGGCCTGAAACACAAAAACGTCGCCGCCGAACTCCTCGCAAAACTCCTCCACGACGAGATCAAAGTCCGCTCGACACGGAACCTCGTGCAGAGCCGGCAGTTTTCCGAACTGCTCCAACGCACGCTCAACGCCTATCACAACCGCGCCATCGCCACGCACGAAGTCATCGAGGAGTTGATCAAACTCGCGAAGCAACTGAGCGAGGCCGACAAACGCGGCGTCGATCTCGGGCTCACCAACGAGGAAATCGCCTTCTACGACGCGCTCGCGACCAACCACAGCGCCAAGGAAGTGATGGGCGACGAAAAGCTCCGCGTCATCGCCGCCGAGCTGGTCACGCAGGTGCGGGCCAGCGTCAGCACGGATTGGACGCTCCGCGAAGGCGCGCAGGCCAAAATTCGCGTCGTCATCAAACGCATCCTCCGCCGCTTCGGCTACCCACCCGATCTTCAGGACGCCGCCGTGAAAGAAGTCCTGGCCCAAGCCGCCCTCCTCTGTGCCGACTGGGCCACGTAACGCCG
Source organism: Opitutaceae bacterium (assembly GCA_025355125.1). Classification (GTDB taxonomy): domain Bacteria; phylum Verrucomicrobiota; class Verrucomicrobiia; order Opitutales; family Opitutaceae; genus Tous-C4FEB. The sequence goes on from JANXLP010000404.1 coordinate 6,805, forward strand.
GTGTTTAAGTTCATGGCCTATACCTGATGACGACGACGCCCCAGACCTACGCGGAGTTGCGGACGGCGGTGGTGGGGGTGGTCGTCAAAGGGCGGCAGTCAATCGACCGGGCTTGGATTGAAACTTACCACGAGACCGGCCGGCTCATTCAAGAGCACCTCTTGTTGAAAAATGAACGCGCGGCCTATGGCGCCAGCGTGTTCGCCCGGCTCTCCTATCCCCGCTACCTCCGGCCTTCGTGCCGTTCGTGCATTTCGTGCATTTCGTGGCAGCTATTTCGTGGTAGCCCCTCACGCCCGCTCTCCGTTCGCGTCCGCTGGCCTCGTTCGCAGGCCCCATTTCGGGCCCACTCATTGAGCCACATCAAGGCGCGCGCCGTCTTCCCGGTCTAAGCTCGCCGTGGTTCAAAATCCACCGCCATGACCACTCCCTCCCGCGTCTCCGCCACCCTCATTCTCCTCGCTGCCTCCGCCGCGTTTGCCCACGCCGCCGAGCCCGCGGCGTTCGCTGATGCCTTCACGCACGGCAAACTCTCGCTCAACGCCCGCCTCCGCTACGAAGGCGTGCAACAGACCGCGTTGAAAGACGCCGATGCACTCACCCTCCGCACCCGCCTCGGGTTTACCACCGCCCCGTGGCAAGGGCTCAAGGCCATGGTCGAGGCCGAAAATATCGTCGCCCTCGGCGGTGATCGTTACAGCCAGTCGGGCCTCAACCCCGCGGCCGCCGGCCGGGCCGTGGTCGCTGATCCGGAAACGACCGAGATCAACCAGCTCTTCCTCGCCTATACCGCCCAGAAAACCACCGCGACCCTCGGACGCCAGCGCCTCGTCTTGGACAACGCCCGCTTCATCGGCGATGTCGGCTGGCGGCAAAACCAACAGACCTTCGACGCGTTCACCGTTCAATCCACCGCCCTCACCGCCACCACCCTCACCTACGCCTACCTCGATCAGATCAACCGCGTGTTCAGCGCCCGCCATCCGCAGGGTAAATGGGCCTCCGACTCCCACCTCTTCAACGCCGCCTACACCGGCTTCGCCGCCGGCACGCTCACCGGCTACGCCTATCTGCTCGATTTCAAAAACGCCGCGGCCAACTCCTGTGCGACCTACGGAGCCAGCTTCGCCGGCGCCCAGCCGCTCGCATCCGCCGTAAAATTCGCTTACCGCGCCGAGCTTGCGACCCAGTCCGACTACGGCCCCAGCCCCCTCGACTACACCGCCACCTACATCGCCCTCTCCGCCGGTCTCGTCGCGAAACCCGGCACGCTCACACTCGGCTACGAGCAACTCGGCTCCGACCACAACGTCGGTTTCAAGACCCCGCTCGCCACGCTCCACGCCTTCAACGGTTGGGCCGATCTTTTCCTCACCACTCCCGCCGCCGGGCTGCGTGAGACCTACCTCCGCGCCACCGCGACCCTGCCCGCCGCGCTCGCCCTCACGGCCTCCGTCCACCGCTTCGAAACCGCCGTCGCCTGGATCCGCCTCGGCGAAGAATTCGACGCCCAAATCTCCCGCAAATTCAGCGCCGCCCTCACCGGCCTCGTCAAGTTTGCCGACTTCCGCCGCGACGCTCCCGCCTATCCCAATGTCCAAAAAATCTGGGCTCAGGTAGAGTTTGCCTACTGAAAATCGCCCGCGATCACCGTCGCGCTAAAAACCATCCACCCCACCGGCGATCCGTCCCTTCACTTGACCTGAATCAAGGCGCCGCCGTGCGCGTTGTGTTAAGCTCTGCCGATCCCCACGAGATCCACCATGAAACCCACCCCGTTCAAAGTTTTCGACGTCCGCCCCCACCTCGCCCGCGGCGAAGAACCCTTTCCCCTCATCCGCGCCCGCGTCGATGCCCTCACTCCCGGCCACGGCGTCACCGTCATCGCCCCCTTCGTGCCCGCGCCGCTCATCGAACTTCTCAAGTCCGAGGGCTTCCAAGCATCTATAGAACGCCGTGCCGACGGAGCCTGGGCCGTAAATTTCTGGCGCGAGCCCACCCCATGAAATCCGCCGCTCTTCTCGCCACCGATGTCGCCGCGTTCTGCGCTCTCGCCAGCGGCGTCGCCCCGGTCACGCACGGCATCGTCAGCCAAGCCGTGCTCACCGCACCCGGCCTGCGGGTCACCCGGTTCAGTTTCGCCCGGGGCCAGGAGCTGTCCGAGCACACCAGTCCCGCCCGTGTCCTCGTGCAGGTAATAGTCGGCAGCTGCGCCTTTACGGTCGGCGGGCGGACCCACTTGCTCCAACCCGGCGATCTCCTTCACGTCCCGCCGCGCCTGCCCCACGCCTTGCGCGCCGTCACGGATCTCACGCTAATCGTCACCCAGGCGACCCCGCCGCCAGCTGAGGAATAATTCTCGCGACTCCGCTCCGCCTTCGACCCAACGTCTTGGCCGATGCCGACGCCCCCCCGCCCCGCCGACCTCAAGCTCACCGGCCTCATCGGCACGCTCCGCTGCTGCCAACTCTTCACCGGCCTCTCCGCCGAAGACCTCGCCGCCATCGCCGCCTTCAGCGTCACGCGCCCGCTCGCGAAGGATGACTACCTCTTCCGCCAGGGCGCACCCTCCGAGGGCTTCTACGTCGTGCAACGCGGCGCCATCAACGTCCACCGCGTGAGCGCCGCCGGCAAGGAACAGGTCATCCACGTTTTCCGCACCGGCGATGCCTTTGCCGAAGCCGCCCTCGCCTCACCCACCGGCTACCCCGCCGATGCCCGCGCCGTCGAGCCCAGCACCGTCCTCCTCGTTCCCAAAATCCCCGTCCTCGCTCTCATCGGCCGCCGCCCCGATCTCGCGCTCCGTATGCTCGGCTCGATGAGCTCTCACCTCCGCGTGCTCGTCGGCATGCTCGACGATCTCACGCTGAAAGATGTCGAGACCCGCCTCGTCAACTGGCTCGTGAAACACAGCGGCGGCCACGCCGGCCCCGTCGCCCTCCCCGGCACCAAGCGCGTCCTCGCCGCCGAGCTCGGCACCAGCAGCGAGACGCTCTCCCGCACCCTCGCCAAACTCCGCGACCAAAAATTCATCACCGTCGCCGCCAAGGCCATCACCGTCCGCGACCCCGCCGCCCTCGCCGCCATCCTCCGCCGCAACCTCGGCGAAGCCTGAACCCCCGCCGGCAGAAACCCTTGACCCGGATCAAGGCGCCCCGCCCCGCCCTCTGCTACTCTCAGTCCGTCCCCGCCGCCCATGCCCGACGCCGTCCCCACCGCCCCGCTCTTCCACCGCCTCGGCGGACGCCCCAAGCTGCTCGAACTACTCCGCTACTTCTACGCCGACGTCCGCCAGCACAAAGAGATCGCGCCGATCTTCGCCGCGCACATCACGGATTGGCCCGCGCACCTCGAAAAAATCGCCGACTTCTGGTCCGGCGCCACCGGCGGCCCCGCCTCCTACCGCGGACCGATGCCCATGAAACACGTGCCCCTCGGTCTCGAAGAAGCCCACTTTCAGGCCTGGCTCGGGCTCTGGTCGCGCCACTGCCAAGCCCGTCTCGCGCCCACCGAAGCCGCCGACCTCATCGCCATCGCCGAGACCATCGGTCAACGCCTCCGCCAGATCGTGGGTGTGCCTGCGCCCACCGCGCATTGATCCGCCCACCCCCGCCCGTTCGCATCACTCGACCCCGTGCGCCTCTCCGTCGTCACTCTCCCGCTTCTGCTCATCTCGCTCACGCCCGCGTTTGTCTCCGCGCAGAGCGATCCCGACTACGAGCGCGCCCCCATCCGCTGCTCCACCACCCCTGCGCACGATGCCTTCACCCGCCTCCAAGCCCGCCTCGCCGACGGCTCGGTGCGGCTCGCCGGTTCGCATCGCGACATGCTCCGCACCGTCCTCGCCGAGCTCGGCGTCCCCGTCGCGAGCCAGTTGCTCGTGTTTTCACGCACGAGCTTCCAGCGTGGCCGCATCCGGCCCGAGCGACCGCGCGCGCTCTATTTTTCCGATTCGGTCTATGTCGGCTGGGTTCCGGGCGGCCTCGTCGAAGTCGCCGCCATCGACCCGCAGCTCGGCCCCGTGTTCTACACGCTGACCCTCCCCGCCGGGCCGACCGCGCCGCCCGTGCTCGCGCGCGACAACGATTGCCTGCGCTGCCACGGCGGCACCTTCGTGCGCGACATCCCCGGCCTCTTCGTGCGCTCCGTGTTTCCCGATGCGGCCGGCGATCCCCTGCTCCGCCACGGCACGCAACTCGTCGATGATGAGACGCCTTTCGCCGAACGCTGGGGCGGCTGGTATGTCACCGGCTACCGCGGCTCCGCCCCGCACCGCGGCAACACCCTCGCCTCCGAAGCCGGCGACCGCCTCGTCTTCACCCCGTCCCCCGTCCGCCCCGACGAACTCTCCGCGTTCTTCGAAACGCCGTCCTACCTCAAACCCACCAGCGATGTCGTGGCCCTGCTCGTCTGCGAACACCAGCTCTCCGTCCAAAACAGCCTCACCCACGCCAGCTTCGCCGTCCGCCGGATCATCGACTACCAGCACGGCCTCCAAAAAGCCTTCAAAGAACCGCAGACCGACGAGCCCGCTTACGACAGCGTGCGCAGCGTCCTCGCCGGTGAGGCGGAAACCGTGGTGGACCGCCTGCTCTTCCGTCACGCCGCGCCGTTGCCCGCCGGCATCGTCGGCGATCCCGCCTTCCGCGCCGCCTACACGCTCGGCGCCCCGCGCACCCGCGCCGGCGACTCCCTCCGCGATCTGCAACTCGGCGACCGCCTCTTCGCGCAGCGCTGCAGCCCGCTCATCTACTCCGAGTCGTTCCACGCGTTGCCCGTCCTGCTGAAGACCCTCGTCCTCGACCGCCTCGAATCCGCCCTGCTTTCCCGCGATCCCGCCGACCGCTACGCCTATCTGCCCGCCGAGGAGAAGACGCGCATCCACGCCATCCTCCTCGAAACGCACCCCGCCGCCCGCGCCCGCTGGACCCGCCCCCGCCCCGCCGCCTCCGGCGCATCGAGCCCATAACCCGCGAGCGCCCGCGAGTGGCCCCACCAAACTCATCGTCCCACAGGCCGCCGGCTCGCCGCGCTTCGGTGCCGCGCCCTACCGGCCCGGCTCTTAACCCTTAACTTTCAACGCTCACCTACTTACCTCACCTCACCCGCGCATAAAACGTGAGCCCGGTCCCCGCCGGCACCGGCCCGGCCGCGCGCAGGAGAATCACCGCCTGCTGGGGTTTGGCCCCCTCCGGCGGCGTCACTTTCACGCGGTAGTGCGTGCGCGGCGTCACCGTCACCAGCTCCCCCTTAAAATCCGGGTGATTCGCCCACGCCGCCGCCAGTTCCACGCCGCCGGGCGCGTTCACCAGCACATCGAGCATCTTTGCGCCGAGCTTCTCGCCCTCCGCCCACCGCAAATCATGCGGCGTGAAGGTCAGCACCTCGGGCAATTCCGCCGTGAGCTTGAGGAGCTGCGGTTGCCCGCCGGGCTCGTCGGTCACGACATTGATCGTCCGGCTCACCATCCCACTCCGCCCCGTGGGATCGAAGCGCGCCACCAGCACCCCGCTCTCGCCGGGGGCGTAGATTTTCTTAGCCAGTTCAATCGTCGTGCAATCGCAGCTCGGCACCGCCTGCGTGATCGTCACC
>JANXLP010000417.1 GCA_025355125.1 Opitutaceae bacterium
CCGTCGGGCAGGCGTGTCGGTTTCGACCAAGTTTTTCCTTCATCGGTGGAAGTAATCAACATTCCCCACCACGTCGCGGGGCTGGGGCCGACTTTGTAGAATAACATCAGCGGGCCATTCTTCGGCTGGAACAAAACCGGATTCCATGTCGGCAGACGATTGGTAGAAAAGCCAACTCCGTCTGCGGCGGCTACGGGTGGAGTCCAGCGACTGTTTTCATTTCGTGAAACGTAAATGCAAACGTCGGGATTGCGTTCCGCCGTGCCGCCGAACCACGCGGCGACGAGCTGGCCGGGTGAGGTCTCAACAATCGTCGAAGCATGGCACGACGGATAGGAGGCCTTTTCATTGATGAACCCGGAGGAGAGCACCGCGGGCGACGGAGTGGCGGCCCGGAGGCCTGACGTGAGTAGCAGCACCAGACTCAGCAGCGTAATTTTCATAAAATCAGAGGTATAATCTACGGGCTTCAATCAATCGGCAACGAAACCTTCACCGGTTTTCCGTCGGCGCCGATGCGTTGGATGCGGAGCGCGATGCCGGGCCTGCCTGGCATAGCGACGGAGCGGCCCTGCGCGTCGATGAAGTGGTAGCCATCTTTTTTCTTCGTCACGAATTCGCCTTCGACCGGCGTGACGGCCATGGCCCACGTGTCGATCACTTCGACCTTGTAACGCTGGCCGTCGGCGACGCCGTTTTTGTAGATTTGAAACGGCCACGTGGTCGGCGTCTCGCGGCCGAAATAGACGAGGTAGTAGGTGCCGGGCTGACCGGCCGTGCGCGGGTCCTGCCACTTGTCGATGGGGTCGATGCCGTGGTCGGGACCGTCTTCAAGAATCTTGCGCAGCAGCGCAAGGCGCGGCCCGCTCTGGCCCTGCAACGCGCCGCCAAAGGACGTCCACGTGTCGGTGTCGTCCCTGTAGAAATAGTCACCGTGCCCGACATAGGTGCCGGCGACGGTGCCGGCCCAGCAGCGGTGGACCATTTCCTGCCCACTGAGATTTCCCCAGCGAAACGCGCTGTCGCCCTCATACTTCACCTCATCGTAAACGATGGGCTTGGTGTAAACGCCGCGATACATCTCGGCGCGGCCCGACTCTTCGACGGCGGCACCGTTTTGCATCGAGACGTGGGTGACCCAGGGCTTGTTGTGGTCGTAGATGAGCGCGCCGTTGTGGATCGAACGGAGGTGGTTGAACGGATCGGCCTGCTGCACGAGTTGCCCGTAGCGGTCCCAGTCGGCCATCGTCTTGGTGCGGAGAAAATCGAACTCATTGGCGACGGACCACCAGACGTTGCGATACGCGCCGAAGCGCGCGAGCACGTAGCGCACGTAGCGCTCGTCGGTCGCGGCATCCATCGTGTCGAAGCCCCAGGGCTTACCGTAGGGATTGAAGAGAATTAAATCGGCCTCGATGCCGAGGTCGCGCAACTGGGCGAGGCGCTGCTCGTAGTGGCGGAAATACTCGGGATTGAACCGCGTGAAATCCCACGCGCGGGGCGGCGCGCCGGCAAACGGCCAGCGCGAGGGCGCGATCTTTTTCCGGTAGGAATCGGTCTGCGGGAGGAGCAACATGCGGGCCTTGTTGAACGGCGCGGCGGCGAGAGATTTCAGCGTCTGCTCCTGCACTTCCTCGGGCGTATCGAGCCAGTTGTAGATGGTGGTGCCGATGGGCTTGAATGCCGTGCCGTCGGCGTAGGCGAAGTGAAACGTATCGCGCACGCGCACCGGCCCGTGGTTGCCCTTCGCGGCCGGAATCACCGTAAACAGCCCGGTCTGGCCCGTGAGTTCCCAGCGATTGCTCTTCGTCTCGTAGCGCCATGCCCCCGTCGCCGTCGGCATCAGGCGCACGCGATAGACGCCGTCGCCATCATAAAAACCCGGAACTTCGAGCGTCGTCGCGCCGTTGGTGAATACCGCGCTGATGCGGACATCGATGAACGGATTTCCCTCGGCCGGACCTTTGAGTTCCAACTCAAAGATGTCCCATTTCTGCACTGGCTTATCGGTAGAGGCGGCGCAGAGCCCGACCGCAGTCAGGCCGAATAAAAAAAGAAGGCGGAGCGAGATCATGGGATTTGGGAGGATAGAAACGTGGGGTTGGGAAGTGTCGCAGGGAGAAGTTACCGCGGCTGGATATCGGCCGCCTCGGGCCGGCCCGAGATCACCGCCTTACCGGGAAATTTCGCGCGATACTCGCGGGCCATCGCGGCGATGGATGCGGCGCTGGGCTTACCGCCTTTCCAAAGCCGCTCGTGCTGGCGCGGCGCGAGGCTCTGGCCACCGAGCGGGGCGAACTCGTCACCTTTATCTGTGCGCCACCAATAGGTGAGGTCGATCACGTCGATGAGCGCGGCGCGTTTCGCGTCGGCGAGAATCTCGTCCTGCACATCCCTCGGCGCGCTGAGCGCGATGAGCGGGTGTTTACCTGTCTCGGCTTCCCACTCGGCGACGACATCGAGCCAGAACTGCATGAAGTGCAGCGGGCCGCTGTTCTCCGCGCTGAGCGTGTGAATCACGTTGGTCTCGCCGGCGAGATTGGCGAGGCACTGGCGGATGTAGGCGCGATGCAGAGCGCGACGCGCGGGTTGCGTCACATCGTAGAACGCATCCGCCATCTTGATGGTATCGCCGGTGACAGGCGGCGGCTCGATGAATCCAGTTTGGTTGATGTTGTTTACCGAGCGCCAAGGGCTGTCCATCCAGTGCGCGGCCGACTCGATGATGTTATGCTGGAAATACATTTCGTTGATCAGCACTAGACCGCGCGTGCGCGCCTCCGCCGCGAACTCGCGCAGGCGCGAGAAATACCAGGGATTGTATTTCGTGAGATCGTAACGGCTGAGTCCGTCCCACGCCGTCCCCTGCCCGGTCCGCGCAAACGGCTGCTCATAGAACGGCGGATACACGTCGCCGTCGGGGCGGCGGATCAACTGATGGTCGATGCGGCGGCGATCATACCAAAGTCCGTAGTGTTGGCGGAAGACGACCTCGCCGGCGCGCTCCATCGCAGCGGCGACGGCGGGAATTTCATCGGTGAGACCGGTCCCCGTGCGGCCCGGCGCAAAGCGCGTGATCGCGCGGCCAAACTCGGAGGCGCGCGCCGGTTCGAGACGGCCGAGCCACCAGGCCGTCTCAGACTGTTTGCCGCTGAGACGCGCTCCGCCCACAGTGAGCCAGCCATCGACCAGCGCGAGCGGTCGGCCGGGCGCGGGCGATTTGGGCGCGAGACGCGCGGCGAGATCGGGCACGACGGCTTCGAGGCGCGCGAGATTCTGCTCCGTCGCATAGCGGCGCGGTTCGAGCGCGGTCAGTGCAGCGGCGCCGGCACGTTCCTGGAGTTGCGCCCGGTAGAGACTCTTCGGATCGGCAAACTCGTTGACCATGCTCCAACGTCCGTCGCCGATAAATTGTCCCCAGACCGCGACCGCCCAATTCGTGGCGCCCGGTGGCTGGCGCGCGATCACGACGGATGCGGAAGAATTCCACAGCACAGAATTCACCGCCGCCCAGCCCACGCCCTGATTCCACGTTTCCAGATTATCCAACCGCAACGCGCCGCCGTCGATCAGCCCGCTGTCGAACAGCAGGCCGGAAGCCCAACTCCCCATGGAACCACTGAAGCCGCGCGTCTCGTGCGCGGCGCAGTTTAGGAAAACGTTCGGCCCAGCCGCGAGGTAGCCGACCGTGAAATCATGGCCGCCCTGCTCGCTCGTGCAGCGAAGAAACAGTGTCTGCTGGCCGCGCGTGTGGAATGCCATGCGCCGATAGCCGCCACGCTCCGAGACCGGCGCGAGCGACGCGCAGTCTTGCACCGTGGCCCGCGCGACCTTGGCGCCGACCTGCACCGCACTGCCGGCGAAATGCACTGCGGTCACATCGGCCACCCACACATCGCTGGCGGCGTGGAGATCGACAGCGTTCCACGCGTGCTGCTCGTCAAACGGGTTGGCTGCGTCGAAGGTGGATTCGCAACGCAGATTCTCGATGCCCGCGCGTTCGACGTAGCCTGACTGCACATAAGCCTGCACGGTGCCGCCGCCGAAATGACTCTCCAAGGCAACGGTGAGCGGCGCATCGAGCGTGATCTTCTCGGCATCGACCGCCGTGACCACGCGATCCCACCGCACGTTGAACGCCCCGGGCTTCCATGTGTAGGGCTGGCGGCCGGGCGCCTCGTCCATGCCCACAGCCTTGATCCACTCGGCCGGACTCGGGCGCTCGACCGTGATGCGCGTGCCGGGAGCGAGGCCGTGATCGGCACGGGCGAGTTTCAGTTGCGTCGCGCCCACGGGCACGGTGTCGGCGGCAAGCGCGAGCACGCCGCCCATATTTTCCCGCACATCGTTACCGCTGAGTTCAATCAGCGCGCGGCGCCCTGTGCCCGTTGCCACCAGCACCGTGCCGTCAGTGCCTGCACCCGCACCGCGCAACACCACGCCGCTGGTGCGAATCTTGAGCCGTCCACCAATCTCGTAGCGGCCGGCGGCAAGTTGCACCGCGCCGCGAAAACCGGCCGCGTCGGGCGCGAGCGCCGAGACAAAATCTATCGCCGCCTGAATCCGCGCACCGTCATCGCCGTCCGCGGGCCCGACCACCACCCGTGCCGCCACCACGGGCAACGACACGCCGCCCCCGCCATAGCCCGCACCCGAGAAATCGGGCACGCGATCGCCGTCTTCACCGACGACGTAAACCAGTTTGCCGTCCTTGTTCGCAGTCACGGGTGGCGGCACTTGCTTCGCCGCAGCCCAGGTGCTCGCGAACAGCATCGCAAAAATCATTCTCAGCGCTCGCATCATGGGAGTTGGCCGGTGATCCGACCCAAGCGATCAGCGTGCGCGATCTGCTTTCCGTCAGCGAAGACGCGCAGTCCAGCACCACGACCATAGCGTTTGCCGTCGGCATCCCAAAGAATCGTAAGCGTGCGGCCGTGATAGGCGACGTTGTCCAAGCAAAACCAGTTCCACGCGCGCTCGGGCAGCAGCGGATAAACTTCCACGGTGTCGTCGGCGCGCGGACGCAGACCGATGACGTCGGCGATGAGCAAATCGGCGAAGGTCGAATGATTGTAATAGAAGCTGCGCGGGTTGCGGCCCTTGAGCCAGGCGCCGGTGGACTCGTCGTAGTATTCGCCGATATAGGGCAGGCCGTCGTAATGCTGCGCGCGCACGTAAGTCAAAAAGGCATCGAAGTAGTCGCGCGGGGTCACCGTCGTCTGCGGGTAATCGCGCAGGACATTCGCCAGGGCGCCGAGCGTCTGCGACGTCGCGAACGGCCACGAGGCGCCGTCCCATTCGCAGGTGCCAGTGCCATGCGTGCGAAACCCCGGATGGTGTCGCTCCGCCGTCGTGATGCCAATGGGCCCGCGAAAGCCCGCAGGATTGGTGAACTGCGTCCAAGCAGCTTCGTAGCCTTTGCCCGCATCGGGCAGGCCGAAATACCACGGGATAAAGCCGATGGCCTCGCGCGCGTCGCTCAAGCTGGCGCCGTCTTCGAAGCGCACTTTGAAAAATTTCGCGTCGGCATCCCAGAGCGAGGCGAGCGTGAGCTTTTTCAGCGTTGCGGCTTTTTGTTCAAACTCGACCGCCAGTTCCGCGCGCCCGGCGAGGCGGGCGATGGCCGCGATGGCCTGCGCGTTGCCAAACATGTAGCTGTTGATCGTGGGTCGGATGTTTTTCTTGGTGCGCGAGCCGCTGATGGATTCCTCCATCGCGTCCCACACGTCGAACTGCCAGAAGAGGCCATCCTCGCGCTGCTTCTCTTTTGCCCATTGCGCGTAATCGCGCACGAGATCGTCGAGGAGAGAAATCGTGAACGCGACGTCGTGCGTGACGAGAAAGCGCGCATAGACCGCGTGCGCCGTCCACTGGCTGTATTTGTGGAGATGAGCCTGCGGTTGCCCGCCTTCGCCGCCGCGCAGCCAGTAGCGCACGGTGTCGTCGAGATAGACCGGATCGCGCAGCCAGCGGCCCTCGGCGAGGTGGTGGCCGAGCGCGCTGCTCACGGGTTTCGGTTTGGTGATGAACTCAGTGAGCACGTAGCGGTCGCCCGTGTCCGGCGCCTTACGCAGGTGCTTCCGAAGCGCCCACCAGCGGAAATAGTAAATTTCCTCCACGTCGGCGTCGGGGCATTCGAAGCGGGGGATATTCCGTTGCAGCCATTCCAAGGCCGCGCTGTTCGGCACGGCGTTGACCACGGCCTCGGGCTCCATCGTGTTAAATTTTTCAACGTGCCGCACCAACGCAGTCGCAGGCAGAACCTCGGCGCGGATGGGCGCGGTCCAGGCGCACAACGCCAACCACGCCATCGTCCCGCACACACGGCGGCGGGCGACGGTGGACGGGGCGGAGGTGGTGGTCATGGCGGGGATTGACGTAGGGGGTTAAACAGCGACGACTGACATGAGAAAGCAGCGAGCGCCTGCCGTCACGAACCAACCCTGCGTCGGGTGAAAACGCGGCGACGGTCGAACATTAAAGTAGCCTACAACTTCCGGAAATTCTTCCGGGTTTGGGAAAATTACTTCCCGGATTGTAATGCACACTTCGCGCCTTCCCTCGGCTGCCGGGCCGAAGTCGATATTTCGTGGCCGACGCCGCCGCTTGACGCGACCGCCCCGTCGGCGCTGAAACAACATCACACCGCCCCGCCCCCACGTCCTAGCCGTATGAAAACACTTTTACGCCGATGCCTGCTGGTGCTCCCGCTGGCCGGCACGCCCGCCTTCTCAGCCGCCGAGACTACGGTCCTGCCACCGCCCCTCGCCTACGTCGGCACCGCGACCGCCTCCACCGACGCCGACGGCGCGCTTCGTCCCGTGGTCGGCGTGCACAACATCCAGGTCGTCCGCGCCAACCGCACTGCGCCCGAGCACGCCGACCGCCTCGCCGACACCTACCTCCACCAGCCGATGCTCGCGTGGTGGCGCGGCAAATTTTACCTCGAATACCTCAGCGCCCCGCGCAACGAGCACGATCACCCCACGATCACGTCGCTCACCACTTCGACCGACGGCCACAACTGGGAAAACCCGCGCGTTATTTTCCCCGCCTTCGCGCTGCCCGACGGCACGCAGACTATCGCACACCAGCGCATGGGCTTCTACGTCGCGCCCGATGGCCGTCTCCTCGCCCTCGCGTTTCACGGCAAGCACCCCGCGCCCAACGACGGCACCGGCATCGGCCGCGTGGTCCGCGAACTTCACGCCGACGGCACGCTCGGCCCGATCTACTTTATCCGCTTCAACGTAAAGCAGCCCTTCGCGAATTTCACCCCACCCTACCCGCTCTACACCGCCGCGCCCGACCGCGCCTTCGTCGCCGCCTGCGACGCCCTCCTCGCCGACAAAGTCATGACTGCCCAGTGGTGGGAGGAAGACCAACTCGATGAGACCGGCCGCTACGCCATTCGCGGCAAAGCTCTTTCGTTCGTCACCCGCCCCGATGGCACTACGCTCGGCATCTGGAAAAACGCCCTCGTCGCCACCACCGCCGACGCCGGCCGCACGTGGACCGAAAAACAGTTCGCCACCCATCTCCCCAACAACGCCTCCAAATACTGGCTCCAGCGCACCGCCGATTCCCGCTACGCGCTTTTTCTCAATCCCACCAACCGCCTCCGCCACCCGCTCGCCGTGCTCACGAGCAGCGACGCCGCGAATTTTTCTGACCTCCTCGCGGTCCACGGCGAATTACCCGATCAGCGTTTCCCCGGTGGGTTCAAAAACCCCGGCCCGCAATACGTGCGCGGCATCGTCGAGGGCAACGGCACCCCGCGCGATTCGGCCACCGCGACGTGGATCACCTACAGCGTAAACAAAGAAGACATCTGGGCCGCGCGCGTCCCCGTGCCAATCCGCAGCCGCGTGGAAGCGCCCGTCAACGACACCTTCGCTGCCACCGCCGTCGGCGCCCTGCCCGCCGACTGGAACATCTACTCGCCGCGCTGGGCTCCGGTCCAGGTCGTCGATGCCGGCGCCACTGCCGGCCACGCGCTCGAGCTCCGTGACGAAGATCCCTACGACTACGCCCGCGCCGTCCGCATTTTCCCCGAAACGCACGGCCTGAAGCTCTCCGCCAAAATCTTCGCCCGCCAGACCAACGCCCGTCTCGAAATCGATCTCCTCGATGCCCACGGCGCCCGCCCGGTGCAACTCGCCTTCGCCGAAGAAGGCCACCTCTGGGCCCGTCACGAAGGCATCTGGAACGACGCCGGTCCCTACACCGCCGGCCAGTGGATCACCGTCACCCTCGACATCAAACCCGCCGTCACCGCCGATACCGCCGAACTCCGCATCAACGGTCAGCCCGTGCTCACCCGCGCGCTCGTCTTCACCGAACCCGTGAACTCGGTCGAACGCCTATCATTCCGCACCGGCGTTTTCCGCAACCGCGGTCTCGCGGGTAAGGAACTCCCCGGTGCTGACACCAAAGTGCCGGCGGCCGTTTTCCTCATCGACGACATCGTAATTACGCCAGTCCCCTGACCGCGCTCCGAAAGTAGGGCGGACTTCAGTCCGCCCTAAAAATCATCGCACACCTTGCGACCTCGCACTTATAGAGGGGGCTGAAGCCCGCCCTACTCTCTCGCCGAGCGCACACGTTTCTTTCTGCGCTATCGCTGATCCTGCGTGACGACGCCCAACACGACAAAACTCCCCGTCCCGCGCACCTCGAGGGTGTGCCGTCCCGCGGCGTAGTCGAAGGCGTGGACATTGACCGGCGGCAGTCCGTCGAAGATGGCCCCGTTCACGATCAGCGGCTCCGCTCCACCGCGATCCGCCGCCGAAGCGTCGGTCTCCAGGGATGGCGCCTTCAGCCACTCAGCGCCGTTGGCCTGAAAGAAGCCCACGAGCACCCGCACCGGCACGGCACAACTGAACTCAATTGGCGGCAGGCGCCCCGCCGCACTCTCGGCCCGCGAAAAACGAATTCCCTGCAACCCCTCCAACTCCGGCGCGACCCGCGTCAGCGTCGCGGGCGAATCGGCGAAGACGGTGTTACCGATCTGGATCGTGTAGCTTTCCAAACCCGCCCCATGCACGGCAAACGCCGCCGGCGGCAACGGCGCGTGCGTGCGTCCCTTCGCCGCGCCCGGCGATTTCAGCGCGGCGACCTGGCTCTGAAAATCCGTCAACTCGGCCTATCCCTTGTCTATGTTGCGAATGCCGAACTCGTGCATTACGAAAGCACGACACGAGGCTCT
>JANXLP010000495.1 GCA_025355125.1 Opitutaceae bacterium
GCCCGCAACGGGCGCGCCCAACACCCGTCTCGGCGGCGTCCACCGCCAGCACGCCTGGTGGAAACTCGCCGTCAACGCCCCCGACCAGCTCCGCCAGCGCGTCGCTTTCGCTCTCAGCGAAATCCTCGTCACTTCGGATGCCAACAGCACCATCGCCAACTGGCAGGACGGCCACACCAACTACTACGATATCCTCGTTCGCGGCGCCTTCGGCAATTTCCGCACGCTCCTCGAGGATGTGACGCTGAGCCCCAACATGGGCATCTACCTCAGCGCCCTACGTAACGCCAAAGCCACCTTCAACGGCCAGGGCGTCCAGCTCACCCAAGCCGACGAAAACTACGCCCGTGAAGTCATGCAGTTGTTCACGATCGGGCGCAACGAACTCCAGCCCGACGGCACGCTCAAACTCGACATCAACGGCCAGCCGATTCCGACCTACACTCAGGAAACCATCGTGCAAACCGCCAAGGTGTTTACTGGGTGGGGCTTTTATCAGAGCGCCGCCACGGCCAACTTCCGCGGCACCGGTCCCGGCAGCGAAAGCTACCTCAACCCGATGACGCTCTACCCCACATTCCACGACGACACGGCCAAGACCATCGTCACCGGCAAGGTTCTGCCCTCAAGCCAGGGCGGCGTCAAAGACCTCAAGGACACGCTCGACACGCTCTTCAATCACCCCAACACGCCGCCGTTCATCTCACGGCAACTGATCCAGCGCCTCGTCACCAGCAATCCCAGCCCCGGTTACGTCTTCCGCGTGGCCTCCGCCTTTTCAAACAACGGCGCCGGCGTGCGCGGCGACCTCGCCGCCGTGGTCCGCGCCATTCTCACTGACTATGAGGCCCGCTCCCCGTCATTGCTCGATGCGGCCGGTTTTGGTAAGCCCAAGGAGCCGCTGCTCCGCACGACTGCCCTGCTGCGGGCGTTCAACGGCGCGTCTGACGGCGGTCGCTACATCAATGGGGCCTACACCAATCCCGAAACCATCGGCACCGCCTCGCTCGCTCAGGCCGCCCTGCGCGCTCCCACGGTCTTCAACTTCTTCGAGCCTGATTACGTCCACCCCGGTGCGCTCGCCGCCGCCGGCCTCTTCGCCCCCGAGTTCCAGCTCTTTACCGATACCACTGCGATCACGATTCCCAATTACCTCTATAATCTGCTCTACGCCACGCGTAGCGCGACCAACGTCGGTCTCACGTTGACCGACCTGCTCCCGCTCGCCAAGTCGCCGCAACAACTCGTCGATTACGCCAACTTGGTGCTCACCGGCGGCACGCTGCCGAAAGCCACGACCGATCTCCTCGTCTCCGCGCTTACCCGGATGCCCGCGAGCACCTCCGACTTGGAGCGCGTGCGCTCCGCCCTTTACCTGGTCGTCTCGGCCCCCGGCGGGTCGATTCAGAAATAACCCCGCCCTGCTTGCCGAAAATCGAGAATCCAAAATCGAAAATCCCGACCTCCCCGTGAATCCAAAAAATCCCCCCTTCGATCCCGCCCGCCGCAAGTTCATCGGTTCCTGCTGCTCCGCTGTAGGTGCCACCGGCATGTTGTCCACCCTTGCGCAGCTCCGGCTCACCGG
Organism: Opitutaceae bacterium; assembly: GCA_025355125.1. Lineage (GTDB taxonomy): Bacteria > Verrucomicrobiota > Verrucomicrobiia > Opitutales > Opitutaceae > Tous-C4FEB. The sequence continues at coordinate 1,586 of JANXLP010000495.1, forward strand.
CGCCCTCGCCAGCCCCGGTAACGGCCCCGTCACCCCCACCGTCTCCGGCGTGGTCGCCCCCGATTACAAAGCCCTCGTCTGTCTCTTCTTCGCCGGCGGCAACGACGCCAATAATCTCCTCATCCCCAACGACGATGTCGGTTACGGCTCGGCCGCCGCTGCCACCGGTTACGCCTCGGTCACCGGCGGCCGCGGGGCGCTCGCCCTGCCGCGCACCGTCTTGCTCGGGCTCAATCCCAAGACCTCCGATGGCCGCGCCTGGGCGCTTCACCCCGCGCTGAATTTCGACCTCGCCGGCACCAACACCACCGGCCTCAAGTCCCTCTTCGACTCCGGCAAGATGGCCCTCCTCGCCAACGTTGGCACCCTCGCCGTGCCCACCACCAAGGCCCAATATCAAGCCCGCTCGGTGCCGCTTCCCCTCCAGCTTTTCTCGCATAACGACCAGCAGGTCGAGTGGCAGAGCAGCATCCCCGACAAGCCCTTCTCCACGGGTTGGGGTGGCCGCACGGCCGATCTGCTCGACGCGATGAACTCCAATAACTCCATCTCGATGTCGATCACCCTGAACGGCCAGAACGCCTTTCAAGTCGGATCTTCGACCAAGGTTGCGCAATACGCCGTCAGCACCACCGGCGCGATCAACCTCTCAGGTTCCGCTTCCCCGGTGGGCACGAGTTTTCAAAACATCCGCACCAAAGCGCAAAACGACCTCTTCGCCGCGCAGAACAAGAACCTCTTCGAAACCGCCTTCGCCGGCCTCACCTCCAACGCCGTCTCCGACAGCGCGCTCGTTGCGAATATCTTTGCGGGCGCGGTTCCTTTTACCACGCCGTTCCCCAACACCAGCCTCGGCCAACAGCTCCGCACCATCGCCCGCCTTATCGCCGCCGCCGCCGGCACCGCCTCGGCCGCCCCCAGCCTCACGGGCCTGAAGCGCCAGGTGTTCTTCGCCCGCATCGGCGGCTTCGATCTCCACGACGCGCAGGTCAACGCCAACGACACCGCCACCGGCGCACACGCCAATATCTTCGCCGATATCTCCCGCAGCCTCTCCGCCTTCTACAACGCCACCGTCGAGCTCGGCGTCGCCAACCAAGTCACCACCTTCACCGCCTCTGATTTCGGCCGCACGTTTAACACCAACGGCGACGGCTCCGACCACGGCTGGGGTTCCCATCACTTCATCGTCGGCGGCGCGGTCAAAGGCGGCGACATCTACGGCCGTATGCCCAACCTCACCCGCAGTGGCCCCGACGACTCCGGTTCCCGCGGCAACTGGATACCCACCACGAGTGTGGACGAATACAGCGCGACCCTCGCAAACTGGTTCGGGGTCAGCCCGACCAACCTCCCGACCGTGCTGCCCAACATTCGCCGCTTCACCGATTCCCGCGCGCTCCCCGCCTTCCTCTGATTACCCCGGTAGGGCGGGGTCGCCGAACCCCGCCTTCCCCTGTCCTCCTTTGGGCGCGCCCTGCCAGCCACACCGCGCGGCCATTGTCACTGCCGCCGCTGCCGCCCGCGTTCACTTCCGCAGTGGTATGGGCGTCCCGCCCATGTTTCCCTGCTCCGTGGCACGGGCATCTTGCCCGTATTGCTCACGTCTTACTCCACCGTCCCGCCATGTCCCCCCGCCGCCTCCCGCTCGCCCTCGGCCTCCTGCTCCTCCTTGGCATCCTCGCCTGGTGGCTCTTCCCGCGCCCCGCTCCGGTCACGCCGTCGGTCGTTGTCTCCAGCGCGTCACCGCCAGTCGCAGGCGGCGTGTCTCCAGTCGAAAATCAAAAATCCAAAATCGAAAATTCCGCCGACCCCGTTTCCGCCGCGCTTGAGCTGAATTCCCCTCGCTACGACATCGCCCACGACCTCGTGCTCCTCAACAACGTCTTCACCAACTGGCGCCTCGATTTCCCCCGCACCGGCAATCCGTTCGGCGAAAATTCCGACATCACCTCGGCCCTGACGGGCAACAATCCCCTCCGCCTCGCCTACATCCCGCCTGCGCACCCGGCCATCAACGCCGAGGGCGAGCTGAGCGATCGCTGGGGCACCCCTTTCCGATTTCATGCCCTCGCGGGTGACCGCATGGAACTCCGCTCGGCCGGTCCCGATAAGAAATTCGGCACCCCCGACGACGCGTTGCTCACGCCTCCGTAGTCCGCCCGGGAGCGCGCCCGTCCCCGTCCGCCCCGAGCGTAGGGCGGGTCTCCGACCCGCCCTCCAGGTTTCGTCATCGCGCGGAGTTCCCGTCATAATCATGCAACCTCCTGCCTTCGCGGGCGTCTCGACAACTGTCCGTCTATCCCCAACTTCACCCTCATGATGCCCGCTACCCTCCCATCCACCTCTCGCCCGCGTCTGCGTTTACCCTCCGTGGCCAAGACCGCCCGGGCCACCCAACGCGCCTTTACGCTGCTCGAAATCCTCGTCGTGCTCGCGATCATCGGCCTCCTCGCCGGCCTCGCCATCAGTAACGTCGATAAGATCTTCGGCGGTGCCCAGACGACCACCGCTTCGCTCTTCGTGAAGGAAAGCATGAAGACCTCCCTCACGACCTACCGCATCCATCTCGGCGATTATCCCTCGACCAGCGATGGCCTGACGGCGCTCATCACCGCTCCCGCCAGCAAAGCCGACCGTTGGCGCGGCCCCTACATCGAAGGCTCCAAAGTCCCCCTCGATCCCTGGGGCGAGCCCTATCAATACCGCTACCCCGGCACGAAGAACAAAACCAGTTACGACCTTTACTCCAAAGGCCCCGACAAAGCCGACGGCACCGAAGACGACATCGGCAACTGGGACGCCACCGCTGCCACGCCGGCCAAGTAATCCATGACTGAGTGTGGCAAGCAGCCGGCGGCTGGCGGCTTCGCCGCGAGGGTAGGGCGGGTTATCTCTAACCCTCCGCCCTCGACTCCGCCCATCTGCCTTGCTGCGCCCCCCGTCCGCTTGCGTCAGCAATCGGCAATCCGCAATCACCAATCGGCAATCCAAGCAGGGTTCACCCTGCTTGAGATGCTCCTCGCGCTCGCGCTCATCGCGCTCCTCGCCGGCGCCTTGATCGGCGGCTCCTCCGCGCTCCTCTCGGAAAAACCCGTTTCGGCCGACGATGTTTTTTGGGCCACCGTCCAAGCCGCCCGCAAGGCCGCACTCAACACCCAGCAGGACCTCAATCTCCGCTACGACGAGAAAGCCAAAGCCTTCCAGCTCATCGGCCCCGACAACGCCGCCGTCGGCGCCTTCCCCATCGCCAATCCGCCCGCCGATCTCGCCGTCGAATTCCTCTCCACCCAGCGAACCGGCGGCCTGATTCTCCTCGGCGGCACTGTCGTAGAAACGGAACCGCTCACCGGCGGCGTCACGTTCTACTCCGATGGCACCTGCACCTCCTTTCGCCTGCAAATCCGCGCCAATGGCGGCGCCCATATCCTGGCGATCGACCCATGGACGTGCTCCCCCGTGATCACCCCACCGAAAACCCCGTGAAGAATTTTCGATCTTCGATTTTCGATTCTCGAGTGCGCGCCGGCCCCGTCACCACGCCGAGTCCTCGCCTGCGTCCGCAATCGCCAATCGCCAATCGCCAATCGAAAATCCCCAAAGCGTTCTCCCTCTTGGAAGTCCTCGTCGCCCTGATGATCTTCGCGCTCTCCGCCGTCGTCCTCGGCTCGACCTACGTTAACGTCCTCAACAGCTACGAAGCCGTCTCCCGCGGCAACACCCGCGACGAAGACGTCGCCTTCGCCCGCTCCCAGATGCTCGTCATGACGGAGCGCGCCAAAGTCGAGGCCGGCGCCGAGTTCGATTCGCTCGACAGCCGCCACGTCCGCTGGACCGCCACCCTCGCGAGCACGTCGCTGCCCGACCTCTTCACCGTGACCTTTGTCTGCGAAGTCACCGACTCTGCCAAAGGCGGCGACCCCGAGAAAACCACGCAGACCTTTACCGTCCTCCGCCCCACGTGGTCGGACGCCACGGAAAAAACGCAACTCCGCCAAGCCGTCCAAGACCGCATTGCGGAAATCCAGGGGAAGACCAAGAAATGACCCCGCGCCATCAATCCTCCGAGGTGGCCGCGCGACCTCCGGGCGCGCGTGATCTCCTCCCGAGTTCGACCCCGCCCTCGTTCTTCCGCCCGAGCCCCCAATCGGCAATCGCCAATCGCCAATCGAAAATCCAAGGAGGGTTCACCCTCCTCGAAATCCTCCTCTCCCTCGCGCTTGTCGCGATGATGCTCGTCGCCCTCAACACCTTCGTCTTTTCGATGGGCGAACTCTGGGGCAAGAACACCGATATCCGCCTCTTCGAGCAACACGTGCGCGCCGTCACCCGCGCCCTTGAGCGCGAACTCCGCGCCGCCACCCTCCCGCCCTCCGCCCGCGCCAACGCCAGCCCCGTCGCACCGCAGGAAATCCGCCCCAGTGGCGGCGTCTCCGATACGTTGCTCACCTTCGAACTGCCCGCCGGCACGCGCCTCATCACGTGGCCCGGCCCCGCGCTCCCCGAAGTCGTCTGCTCCCTCCAGGCCCGCGAGAAAGACGGCCTCATCCTTCTCTGGCACTCCCGCTTGGAACCGCGTTTTGATTCCGATCCGCCCCGCGAGGCGATCCTCACGCCCTTCGTGACGGCGCTCGCCTACGATTATTACGACACCGCGCTCAACCGCTGGACCACCGAGACCGCCCTCAAAAAAGACAACACCGGCCAGCTCACGCCGCCCCAGCGCCTCCGCCTGAAATTCGCCTACGGTAAATTCACCCGCGAGACCGTCGTCCCCCTCGCCAGCACGCCGCAGGGCCTGCCCAATTTCTGATGAATTTTCGACTGCCGACCGCCGACTGCCGATTTGCCGCCGCGTTCCCGCCCGCCCGGTTCACCCGCCTGCGTCCCCAATCGAAAATCGCCAATCTACAATCGCCAATCCTCCGCCGCGCTCCGCGCGGCAGCGTCCTCGTGATCGTCATGGTCACGCTCATCTTCACCGCGCTCGCACTCACCGTCTTCCTCGAAAAAGCCTCCAACGACCTCATCGTCGAAGCCCGCGAGGCCGACACCCGCCGCCTTCGCCAGGAAGCCTACTCCGCGCTTGAAACCACGCTCGCCGTCCTCGAGCAATTCCGCGCCGCCAGCGGTGGCCTCCACACCCCCGCCGAGGGCTGGGCCGATCCCCTCGGCTTCGCCGGCTACATCCCCGCCGACGGCCGCACCATCGACGTCGTCTTCGAGGACGAGAGCGGCAAACTCTCCCTTCCTCAGGCCGGCGCCAACCAACTCCAAAATCTTTTCGTCTCTTGGTCGTTTAGCCTGGGCGACGCCGAAAAGCTCACCGATGCCCTGCTCGGTTGGATCAAGAAAAACCACACTTACACCACCGCAGTCTCGCCCGACTACGAACACGCCACGTTGCCCTACGCCTCCCCGCAACGCTCCCTGCGCAACTACGGCGAACTTGCCGCCATCGACACCGTGCGCACCGTCTTCTTCGACGAGACCGGCCGGCCCAACGATTTCTACCGCCGCTTCAACGAATCCGTCTCCCTCTTCAGTTTCCGCCAGACCAACATCAACGGCGCCAAGCCCGATGTCCTCACCGCCCTCGGCGAATTTGACGACACCCAGAAATCCAAGCTCGGCGACTATCTCGCCGGCACCGGCCAGTCCGCGCTCACCGGCCCCGCCTGGTTCACCGCCACCGCCGATGCCCGCAAATTCCTCGGCTCCACCGGACGCGCCGGCCAGTTCGGCACCACCATCAGCGCCCTCCGCATCCGCCTCACCGTGCACGACGGTCGCGCCGAGTATCGCCTCAACGCCGTCGTCTCTCCCCAGGGCGGCGGCGCCACCACCGTGCTTACGACCGCAACCACCACCCGCGCCAACGCGTCTGATGACCAAGCCGCCGCCGCCGCCGATGTTGCCAACACGCCCAAGCCCACCACCACGCCCACGTCCGCCGCCACCGCCGCCGCCCCGCGTCTCAATTACCCCTTCACCATCCTCTCGCTCACCGAAAACGAACCCCTTCCGCCACCGCCACCCGCGCCGCCGACCACCTAGCGAACGTTCTCTTTCCTCTTTCTCGTAATCTTTCTCCCTTTTCCCGTTCTTCTCCCTTTCTCTCCCTCCTCCGTCTTTCTTCCCGCATGAGCGACTCGCCTTTTAAATTTCTCCGCGCCGGCCCTCCTCCGCCCAAGGTCAATCTGTTGCCCGACGCGCTCTTCTTCACCCGCGCCATCCCCATCGCCGCCGATACTCCCGCCGCCGAGGTCACTGCGCAGGTCGAGCTCGCGCTCGAATCCCTCGCGCCTTTTCCCGTCGCGCAACTTTACCACGGCTATTACCACCCGCCCGGCGCCTCCGCCGCCCTCGTGTTCGCCGCCTACCGCCGCCGCTTCACCGGCGAGCAGACGGAACTCTGGACCGAAGCCGATCTCGTTCTCCCCACCTTCGTCGCGCTCCTCGGCGCTCCGATCGCCCCCGGCACCACGCTCCTCCTCACGCACGCCGAGAGCCTCACCGCCATCCACGCCGCGCCCGACGGCCCCGCGCAGATCTTCACGACCCCGCTCGCGCCCGCCACCGACGACCTTCCGGCCAACGAAGCCGCGCTCGCCGCCGCCAAAGCCGAGCTTATCCGCGTCGTCGGCGGCAGCACCACCGTCGTCGATCTCGCCACGCTCCCCGTCGCGCAACCCGTCGCCAGCGACGGCACCTTCACCTTCGTCGCTGGCGATCTCGTCTCGGCCATTCCCGCCGCCACCGCCGCCGCGATCGACGTGCGCGACAAGGACGACCTGCTCGCCCGTCGCCGCGCCCACACCCGCGACCTGATCTTCTGGCGTGTCGCCGTCGGCTGCGTCCTTGCGCTCGCCCTCCTCGCCGTGGGCGAAGTCGCTCTCGGCCTCGGTCGCGGCCTCTGGCAAAAGACCCGCCTCACCCAGCTCGCCGCCCAAAAGCCCACGGTCGAGAAGATCATGAACGCGCAGGCCCTCGCCACGCGCATTGAGGACCTCTCCACGAAACGTCTTCTGCCCATGGAAATGATCTCACTGGTTTTCACCAAGACTCCTGAGGTGATTCGTTTTTCTCGCTCCGTTGCCGACAACAAGGACATCGATCGCATTGTCCTCGATGCCAAGACCAGCAACAGTGGTGAAATTCCCCTGTTTAAAAGCGCGCTGGAGGCTTTGCCCGAGGTGGCACATGTCGAGGTCAGCCCGCCCCGCACCGCGTCCGGTTCATCTACGACTACATTCACTGTCACCACCAATTTTAAGCCTGGCTCCGTCAAGCCGGCCGCCGCGCCATGATCCGCACCCTCCGCGCCCTCTTTCTCGCCCGCCTCCTCCGGGAGAAACTCCTCCTCGTCGCGTTCGCCGTGCTCGGCGTCGCCATGTGGTTCTCCGGCTTCAGCAAACGCGCCGGCGCCTTCTGGAGCGAGCAACGCAGCACCACGACCTCGCTGGCCGATCAGACCCAGTGGCTCAACAACCGCGTCAGCATCGACGAGTCCGCCCAGAAAGCCGCCGGCCGGCTCGACGCCGCCCGGACTTTGGACGCCATCCGTCTCTACGCCGAGGTGGACAAGCTCGCCCGCGAGGCCGGCCTCA
>JANXLP010000525.1 GCA_025355125.1 Opitutaceae bacterium
CCTGAGCGTTGCCCCGATGAACCCTACGTTCTGCCTCGATCCTGCGGCCACGTCTTCCACGCTGTCCACCGTCGTGAGCGCTCCCGTCCACCCCGCTGTTCCCCCCCCCGCCATCCTCGTCGTCGAGGATGTGCTCAAGACCCGTGAATCCCTCGTCGAGGGCCTGCGCATCGAAGCGTGGACCGTCACCGCCGCCGCCACCGGCAGCGAGGCCATCACGTTGCTCGACCGCGAGGCCTTCGATCTCGTCGTGCTCGACTGGATGCTGCCGGATCGCGACGGCCTCGAGGTGCTCCGCCACCTACGCACACGCGGCCGACAGACGCCCGTGCTCATGCTCACCGCGCGCGGCGAACTCCGCGACCGCATCGCGGGTCTGGAAAACGGCGCCGATGATTATCTGCCCAAACCCTTCGCCTTCGCCGAACTGCTCGCCCGCTGTCGCGCACTTCTGCGCCGGCCCCTGCTCAGCACGGGAAACTTTCTCCGCTGCGGTAATCTCCAGCTCGACACCCGCGCCCGCATCGCCGTTCGCGCCGGCGAGGAGATTGCCCTCACGCCGCGCGAGGTGGATATCCTCGAGTATCTCCTCCGCTACCAGGGCCAGATCGTGACGCGCGAAATGCTCGAGCGCGACGTGTGGAAACAGACGCACCGCTTCACCTCCCTCGACAACGTGATCGACGTCCAAATCATGCGTCTCCGCCGCAAGGTCGATGGCGAGGGCGCAGAAAAGCTCATCTACACACTACGCGGACTCGGTTACCGGCTCGGGCCGGAACCTGCATGAAGACTTGGTGGCAACACCGCACGCTCCGGCTGCGCCTCGCTCTGTGGTATGCCGGCGGCGGCACCCTGCTGCTCGCCGCCTTCAGTTTCACGCTCTACACTTTTGTCGCGCAGCGCATGGCCCGCCCGCTCGACCATCACCTGCGCGCGCAGCTCGCCGAGATCACCACGCACCTCGCGGTGACATCCGGCGGCGCCATCTCCTGGGACGGCGTGAGCGTGCCCACCGATCAGCGCTGGTCGCCGTATAACCGCTGGTTCGAGCTGTGGGATGAAAACGGCCGGCTCGCACGTCGCTTCTGGCCGTTCGACGAGGCCAATCTCGAACTGCTGCCCATCGCCCCGGCGCGCGGGCGCGAGACCATCTCGGTATTCTACGTCGCTCCGGAGATTCGCCTGCGCGTGCTCTCCACGCCCTACCCCGTGCCCGGCGTGCCCGCCGGCTGGATGATCCGCGTGCTCACCATCCATGAACCCGTGGCCGACGCCCTCGGCGCACTCCGCTGGATCATCATCATCACATTACCCGTCGTCATCGCGCTGCTCGTTTTCGGCGGTTACTTTCTCACCCGCCGCTGGCTGCGGCCGCTCGACCGCATGGTCGCCGCCGCCACGCACATCACCGCCGACGATCTCAGCCAACGCCTGCCGGTCGTCCACGCCCACGACGAACTCGGCCGGCTCGCCACCGTCTTCAACGTCACCCTCGACCGCCTCGAAAGCGCCTTCGTCGCGCTTGATCGCTTCGTCGCCGACGCCTCGCACGAGCTGCGCACGCCGCTCACCACGTTACGCAGCGTGGGCGAGGTCGGCCTCAAGCGCGCCCGCACCCCCGAGGAATATCAGGAAATCATCGGCAGCATGCTCGAGGAGGCGCAGCGCCTGCAGCTCCTCACGCAACGTCTCCTCGAGCTGGCCACCGCCGAGGGCGGCGCGCAAAACCTCCAGTGCCAGCCCGTGCAGCTCGACGATTATCTCTCCCAATGCGTGGGCGAAATCGCCGTGCTCGCCGACTACAAGGAGCAGAAGATCGCGCTCACCACCGTGCCCGGCCTGGCCTTCACCGATCCCGTGCTCCTCCGGCAGGCGCTCCAAAATCTTTTGGACAACGCCATCAAGCACAGCCCCGCCCGCACCACGATCCGCGTCGCGCTCACCGACACCGAACCCACGTGGACGGTCAGCGTGACCGACGAGGGCCCCGGCATTCCCGCCGGGCACAGCGCGCGCATCACCGAGCGTTTCTACCGCGCCGATAGTTCTCGCAGCCGCACCAAGGGCTTCGGCCTCGGCCTCGCGCTCACCAAGGCCTACGTCCGCGCCCTCGGCGGCGAACTCAACCACCGTCCCTCCCTCCCGCACGGCAGCACATTCAGCATTATCCTGCCCAAAAACTGAACCCCTCGCGCTGCCGGTCGTCGTGGAAATTACGCACGCCGCAGGGATGCGCTTGCGCCACGCACCGCCGCCAAATCTTATCCCTTTTCGTCCTACTCGCAGCCTTCCAGCTCGCGTGCGATTTACCCCTGATAGCATCCGATTCCAGCCGGCAGCTTGGTGGCGCCTCGGTGCGCTCACGCTCGTCGCCACGCTTGTCTGCATCGCCCACTACGGTTGGTGGACGCCGGCGAGGTGGAACGTGCCCGCCGACTATGGCGGGGAATCGCTGGAGATGCTCGCGCGCATTAAAGCCTCTTCGGAAGGCGATCTCGCTCCGCTGCGTCCCCAAGTCATGTCGCGCTTGGGTGCGCCCTTCGGGGCAAATTGGAGCGCATATCCCTCGTCGGATTTGTTGCTGCTGTGGTCGTTGGGGCAGCTGGCGCGCCTGACCGGCGTGGCCGTCGCGGCAAATCTCGCGCTGCTCGGGGCCGCGGTCAGCGCGGCCTTGTCGTTCTATATGTGTGCGCGCTGGCTGCGGCTGCGCTGGGAATGGGCGATGGCCGGCGCCCTGCTGTTTGCGTTCACGTATCAGACTTTCAATCGCGGCCTGCCCCACCTGCTGGTGGCGTTTTCATGGACGGTGCCGCTGGCGATTCTGAGTTGTGCGCTCGTGGCGACCAGTCGCCGGCTCACCTGGCGCAGCCCGGGTGGCGCGCTCTGTCTGGGCACGGCGCTCGTCATCGGCATCAGCAATCCCTACGCGCTGTTTTTATATCTCCAACTGATGGGCTGGGCGTTGATCGCTCAATGGTTCAGCCGTCGGCGGATGGAAAACCTGCGCGTGGGCTTCGCCGCGCTGGCGGTGGCGGGCGCGGCGTTTCTCGTCGTGGAGATGCACGTGTGGGCGTTCACCACCGACACCGCGGCGGACTCTCCGTTGGAACGCAACTACGGCGGCACCGAACGCTACGCGCTCAAGGCGCTCGAACTCGTCGTCCCGCCCGCGACCCACCGCTGGGAGCCGCTGGCGTTCTTCGGTCATCGTTATCTGCGCTGGTCCGACTGGCGGAGCACCGAGGCCTTCGCGCCGTATCTCGGTATCGCAGGCGTGGTCGGTTTGGTCTGGCTGATCGGCGAGGCGTTCCTCGCCGTCCTGCGCCGCCGGCGCGTGCCGGGCGAGGCACTCACCGCCGGCTGGGTGCTCGGCTTCGCGTGCGTCGGCGGCATCACCAACATCTTCGCGTTCTTCACCGGCCTCGCGCTGTTCCGCGCGAGCAACCGGTTCAGCATTTTCGTATCCGCCGTGGCGCTGTTGTTTCTCATGTCGCGGATCTCGCGCTGGTGGCGCGGTCGCTCCGTCGGTTGGAGCCTCGCCTGCGCGACCGCCGTGGTGGTGCTCGGGCTCGCGGATGAGTTGCCAAGACCGGCGTCGAAGGAGCGCGTCGAGCGCACGACGCGCCTGGCGGAGAACGACCGGGAGTTTGGCCGTCGTCTCGAAGCCGCGCTGCCAACGGGCGCCATGGTGTTTCAACTGCCGGTAGTCGTCTTCCCGGAGGCCCCGCCGCAATTCCAGCTCGGCGACAGCGAACATTTCCGGCCGTTTCTGGCGACGGAGAAGCTGCGCTTCAGCTACGGCTCTTTGAAGGGCCGCAGCCGCGGGCAATGGCAGCGCGACCTCGCCCGCCTGCCCACGGCGGAGCTGGTGCGCGCGCTGGAGAGCCACGGTTTCGCCGCGATTTACCTGAATCGGCGCGGCTTCGCGGATCGCGGCAACGCGCTCCTCGAAGAACTCGCCGCGTGCGGTCGCACCGAGCGGATCGAGGGCGCCCGCCGCGAACAGATCGTGGTCCGCCTGCATCCGGTCGCCACTCCGGTGCCGCCCCTCGCACGCACACTGACGTTTGGCCGCGGCTGGCACCGCCTACCGCCCGGGCCACCCGGCGGCGGACCCGGCGGAACGTGGGGCGAGCCGCGCTGGGCCTACGAAGCGGCGACGATGTCGTGTTACAATCCTTACCGGGAAGCGCGCTGGTTCGCCCTAAAGCTGCGGTTGAGCGGCGAAGGCGCGCGTCGATCGTTGCGCATGACCGTAAACGACGTCGAGCAACTCAATGTGAAATTGGACAAGACCGAGCGCGAATTCCGCCTGCGCGTGCGGCTTGAGCCCGGCGCCAACCGCTTCGACTTCACCTCACCCGAGCCGGCGGTGCGCCTGAACGAGGAGCGCCGGCAGTTGCGGATGTTCGCCGTCCACGCTGCCGACGTGAGCCTGGCCGACGGCCCCGAGCGCCCCGAAAGTTGACCCGCCGGCTACACCTAAGAGGGCGTCTAAAAAGGTAGGGTTGCCTGCGGCGGATCGAAAGTGGCACGGGCGTCCCGCCCGTGGGTTCGGAACATGGGCGGGGCGCCCATGCCACGACGGACCAGATCGGAG
>JANXLP010000637.1 GCA_025355125.1 Opitutaceae bacterium
CTCCGAGCCCAACCCCAAGCTCACCACCCCCGCCGACCTCGCCTACCTCGAGTTCCTCCTCACCCGCGAGCCCGCCGCAGCCCCCGCCGCTTCCGTCTGCGCCGCCCCCTTCCCCGCCGCCGAGTAGCCCGCGCCCCTTCCGATTCCTTCCCGTATTTTTTCCGTGTCTTCTATGTATTCCGTGGGCCACTCCCGCTTCCCCCTTTCAGAATCTTTCTCCGCCTTCCCTGTATTTTTTTTCGCGTCTTTCGCGTGTTTCGCGGGCCCCCTCCGCCTCTTCGTATGATCTTCCGCATCGGCCACGGCTACGACATCCACCGTCTCGTCCCTGGACGCCCTCTCGTTCTCGGCGGCGTCCGCTTCGCCACCGACTACGGCCTCGAGGGCCACAGCGACGCCGACTGCCTCACCCACGCGATCTGTGACGCCCTCCTCGGCGCCGCCGCGCTCCCCGATATCGGCCATTTTTTCCCCAACACCGACGCCGCTTTTAAAAACATCGACTCGCAACTCCTGCTCCGCCGCGTCGTCGGAGAACTCGCCGCGCGCAACTTCTCCCTCGTCAACATCGACGCCTCCCTCATCGCGGAAAAACCGAAAATCGCCCCGCACCTCGCCGCGATGAAGTCCGCCCTCGCCGCCTCCACCGGCCTCCCCGTCGATTGCATCGGCCTAAAGGCCACGACCAATGAAGGCATCGACGACATCGGTCGCGGCCTCGCCATCGCCGCGCACGCCGTCTGCTTGATCTCCCGCTCATGAAATCCTCCCACGCCGCCTCGCCCCTGATTTCTTTGCGCCTCCTGCGCCTCTTTGCGGCCATTCTTTCCCCTCTTCTCCTCCTCACCTTCACCGCCTGCGCCAAACGCGAGACCGCCGTCGACCGCGGCAACCGAGAGGGCGTCCTCCACCTCAGCGTCGGCTCCGAACCCTCCGATCTCGACCCGCACATCGTCACCGGCCTCGGCGAGGCCAAGATCATCCAATCCCTCTTCGAGCCCCTCGTCAGCTTCGAGCCCGGCACTCTCGCCCCCCGCCCCGCCCTCGCCGAGCGCTGGAATATTTCCCCGGACGGCCTCACCTACACCTTCCACCTCCGCGCTGATGCGAAATGGAGCAACGGCGACGCCATTACCGCCCAAGACTGCATCGACTCTTGGCACCGCGTCCTCACCCCCACCCTTGCCGCCGACTACGCCTACCTCTTCTACGTCCTCCGCGGCGCCGAAGATTTCCACAAGGGCCGCACCAAAGACTTCGCCACCGTTGGCCTCGCCGCGCCCGACACCCGCACCCTCGTCGTCACCCTCGCCAACCCCGCCCCCTACTTCCTCCAGATTCTGCTCAACTCCCCCTGGCGCCCCGTCCACGTCCGCTCCATCGCCGCCCTCGGCGACGCCTACCGCCGCGGCTCCTCTTGGACGCGCCCCGGCAAACTCGTTTCCAGCGGCCCCTTCGTCCTGAAAGAGTGGGTCCCGCAACAACACGTCATCGTCGAAAAATCCCCCACCTACTGGGACCGCGCCGCCGTCCGCCTCAACGCCATCCACTTCTATCCCACCGATAGCATCGACGCCGAGGAACGCGCCTACCGCGCCGGCCAGCTCCACGCCACCTGGGCCCTCCCGCTCGCCAAAATCCTCCCGCTCCAACGCGAAAAATCCCCCGCGCTCCGCCTCGATCCCATCCTCGAAACCTACTTCTTCCGTCTCAACGTCCGCCGCGCCCCGTTCACCGATGTCCGCATCCGCCGCGCCCTCGCCCTATCCGTGGACCGCGAGACCATCGCCTCCAAAATCCTCCCCGGCGGCCGGCTGCCCGCGTCCACCTTCGTCCCGCCGCTCCTCAAAGGCTACACGCCCCCCACCCGCACGGCCTACGACCTCGCCGCCGCCCGCCAACTCCTCGCCGACGCCGGCTACCCCGGCGGCGCCGGCCTCCCGCCCATCGAGATCCTCTACAACAATTCCGAAATCCTCCGCCTCGTCGCCGAAGCGGTCCAAGAAAGATGGCGGCGCGACCTCGGCCTCGATGTCCGTCTCGTGAACCAGGAATACAAAGTTGTCTTCGCCAACCGCCGCGCCGGCGATTACCAGGTTCTCCTCGGCAGTTGGACCGCCGACTACCTCGACGCCACCACCTTCCTCGACATGTGGCGGAGCGATTCCGGCAACAACCACACCGGCTGGAAAGACCCCGCCTACGACGCCCTCGCTGACCGCGCCAACACCATCGCCGACGCCCCCGCCCGCGCCGCCGTCCTCGCCCAAGCCGAGTCCCTCGTCCTCGAAGCCGCGCCCATCATTCCCATCTATTACAACACGCACGTTTACATGCTGCACCCCGCGGTCAAAGGCTGGGCCCCGACCCCCACCGACCACACCGATTTCCGCGACGTCTCGCTCGAAAGGTAGGGCGCGTTATCCCTAACGCGCCGGTTGCGCTCCGTTTTCCCAATGCCCGCCGCCTCCCCGTCCGGTCTCCGTCTTTCGCGTCCTTTCGCATTTTTCGCGGGCACCCTCCTCCTCGCTTTCCTCCTCCCCGCCTGCGCCAAAAAAACCACGGCCCCTTCCGCTTCGTCCGCCCCGGCAACCGCGCCCCAAATCCTCCGCGTCGCCCAGCGCAACGAGCCCGCCTCCCTCGACCCCGCCGCGACCATCCTGCCCGACGAATTCGGCACGATGCGCACGCTCCTCGAAGGCCTCCTCATCCCCGGCCTCGACGGCGCCGCCCCCCGCCCTGGCGCCGCCGAGCGCTTCACTGTCTCCGCCGACGGTCTCACCTACACCTTCCATCTCCGCTCCGCCGCCCTCTGGTCCGACGGCACCCCTGTCACCGCCGAGCAGTTCCTCGCCGCCTACCGCCGCGTCCTCACCCCCGCGACCGCCGCGCCCAAAGCCAACGTCTTCTTCCCCGTCAAAAACGCCCGCGCCTTCGCCACCGGCGCCCTCACTGATTTTTCCGCCGTCGGCTTCCGCGCCCCCGACGCCCACACGCTCATCATCACCCTCAATCAGCCCAACCCACGCTTCCCCTACTACGTCGCCAGCGGCCCCTGGCTCCCCGTCCGCACCGATCTCATCGCACAACACGGCCGCACCTGGACCCGCCCCGAACATTACGTCGGCAACGGCCCCTTCACCCTCGCCGAGTGGCGCGCCGACCAACGCATCGTCGTCCGCAAAAACCCCCGCTGGCACGACTCCGCCCGCGTCCGCCTCGACGAGATCCAGTTCATCCGCTTCGACAGCGGCGACAGCGAAGACCGCGCCTACCGCGCCGGCCAGATCGACGTTACCATGTCCGTCCCGTTTTCCAAAATCGCCGGCCACACCGCCGAGCGCCCCGCCGAACTCCACCGCGCCGCCCTCATCGACCCCCGCTTCCTCGCCTTCAACACCCGCCACCCGCCCCTCGACGATCCCCGCGTCCGCCGCGCCCTCGCGCTCGCCATCGACCGCAACAAACTCGTCGAACGCGTCCTCCAAGGCGGCCAACCTGCCACCGGTCGCCTCATCCCGCCCTCCGTCCGCGCCGCGACCGACACCGCGCCACTCGCCGCCGCGCACCGCTACGATCCCGCCGCCGCCCGCGCCCTCCTCGCCGCCGCCGGCGTCACCCCGGAAAATTTCCCGCGCCTCGAACTCAGCTTCTGGTCCGGACCCGCCGCCCTCGAAGCCATCCAGGCCATGTGGAAAACCGAGCTCGGCCTCACCGTCGTCCTCACCCAACGCGAAGCCCGCGTCCATCTCTCGTCGCTCGCCACCGGCAACTACGACATTGGTTTTATTAACGCCATCCCCGACGTCGCCGACTCCGCCAACATCCTCTCCGACTTCACCACCGC
>JANXLP010000668.1 GCA_025355125.1 Opitutaceae bacterium
TCTGCAGCGTGGCGCGGCTCAAGCCGCCGACCAAGATCAGTCGGTCCTTGATGATCTCAGCCTGATGCTGGTAATAGTAGGTCGAGCGGCGGTTGTTCGTCCAGCTGCCGACGGCCGACGTGGCACCGTAGGACCCGAGAGTGGGGACGACCACGGCGTCCATGTTGGGCCTCGCGATCGGGAAGGACTGGCGGCCGTTGCCGTTGAAGAGTGGGGTGGTAATCGGGCCGACCACCGCCCCGTTCGCGTTGAGGAAGGCGGCGCGGTTATACTCGTCAGTGAGGGTGAAGCCTGCGGCGCTCTGGTTGGCCACCGGACCGATGTTATAGTTGCCGAGGAAGTCTTGGTTGACCACCCAGTTCTCCTGGCGCTGATAATTGCGGCGCGCGAAGAGCGTGAAGGTCTCGGCCTGGAGATCGAGGGCGAAAGGCAGCAGATTCGTGCCCTGGCGTTCATACTTCAGGTGCTGGAGGCTGGTGCGGGATTCCCAGTTTTCGGACATACGTTGCAGGATCGTGATACGCTCGCGCAGCTGCTTGTGGTTTTCCATGATCCCTTTCGGGTAATAGCCCTCATCGCGGCCGGCCCCGGTGTAGATCTTGCCATTCGGCAGGACGAAATTCTGGGCGCCAGCGATGCTGTCGATGTCGACATAGTCCAGCGCGAAGCGGACGGTCGTGTTCTTGAGGTCGAACTGCAGCGTCGGGTGGATCGCGACCCGGTCGTCCGTGACGTTCTTCAGGTAGGAATCGCCGCCCTGGTAGGCCATCGCGAGGCGGTAGCCGACCTTGACATCACCCAGATTGCCCGCGGGTCCGGTCACATCGACCTCCGCGCGGTATTCACCGTAATCCTTGACGGCGACACTGACCTTCTGGAGGGAATAGGGGAGCGGCTTCTTCGTGGCCTTCAGGACAATGCCGCCCAGGCCCGCGTTGGCGTAAAGCACGCCGGCGGGGCCGCGGATGACCTCGTAGGAGTCGATGTTCACGTTGTCGCTGTAGGGGACGTTCTCGATCGCATCGTCCATGTAGGAGTTGAGCACGCGCGCGCCGCGCAGACGGATCGACTCACCGCGATAGAAGGAGGAGGCGCCCGCATACTGCAGCACGTCCGAGGTCTTCGTGGCTCCAATATCCTCGATCAAGTCGCGAGTCACCACGGTGACCGACTGCGGTATCTTGATTAGTTCTTGGTTGGTCTTAAAACCAGTCGCCGAATTGTTGGCGACATAGCCCTTGTCCTGGGTCGTGATTACTTCGAACTTTGAGAGGCTCAGGACCGGATCCTTGGCTGGCGCCGCCGCATTAGTGGAAACTTGGGCTAGGCCCGGAACAGAGGCGGCGAAAATCGCCGCACACGCTACAAACATTCGCCGCAGTGCGGCAGCCTCCGAATTAATCATGGTCATTGTGTGACTAGGGTTAGTAATACCAGCAGCAAACACCTGTATACATCCACATACCTGTAAATCCTGTCAAGGTTTTTCCCTACACCGTGCTTGCGAGTCGCGCGCCCGAAGCACGGTCGTGGGCCAGGCCCACGGCTCCACCCGGCTCAGGAGTTGTAGACCAGCTCGTCGGGCGTCAGCTCGCGCGCCAGCACACCCGTTTCGGCCCGGGTCATCAAGAGCATGATGTGGTCGATCCACTCCTGCAGGTGAGACTCCATCTCCTTCTTGGCCCCCACAGGATCAGAGCCGGCAATGGCCGAGTAAATGGCGTCGTGTTTGGACTGGATCGCCCGCCGCCGGGCTTCGGATTCAATCTTGGCCTTGGGCGCCTTGCCCGGAGGCATCAGCACCACTTGCACGCGGTTGATCAGGTGCAGGCGGAGAATCTCCTTTTTTATGAGATCATTCTTCGCCGCCGAAATGATCGAAATGTGAAAGCGCACATCCTCCCGCACCAGCTCGCCGAGCAGCGGTTGCTCCTGGGGGGCTTGGATGATTTCCTCCGTCAGCCGGCGCATCGCCTCGAGGGCATACTGGATTTCCCGCAAATTCGTCTCGGAATGGTTCAGGGCCGCGAGACCCGCCGCGTGAACCTCCAGCGCCAGGCGCAGGTCGCACATCTCCCGGAATTCTTTCAACTGCATGCGTTTTACGCTCGCGCCCAAGTGGGCGCGGATCGTGACCAACCCGTCCGTCTCCAGCTTCCGCAACGCATCGCGCACCGGGGTCCGGCTGACCTTGATCTCTTTGGCCAGCACCTCAGTCAAAAGAGACTTACCCGGGGCATACTCCCCGCTTAATATTCTCTTGCGGATGTATTCGTAAGCGACATCGGTGTTGACACTTTTCATATTTGATAAAGATACTACTGTATACAGTGAAAAACAAACTTAATTTTTCTCTGCCCCCTACTCTCCCTTGGCGGCGGGGCGGCACAGGACCGGGATTCGCTCCAGCTTGGTGACAATCTGCCCCTATTTGCCACAATGAACTCAATATTGATAATTGGCTGCGGTAGCATTGGGGAGCGCCATCTACGTTGTTTCCAGAAGACTGGCCGTGCCGCCGTCACCGGGTGCGATGCCAGTCCGCAAATCCTCGCCGCCATCGCCCAGACCTACGCGGTGTCAGCGGTCACAGACTGGAAGCACGCCGTGGAGCAGAACCGCTATGACGGGGCCGTCATCTGCACCCCGGCGCACCTGCACGTGGCGATCGCCACCGAGTTACTCAACCGCGGACTGCATGTCCTGATTGAAAAGCCTCTCTCCCAGTCGCTGGCCGGGATCGACGGCCTCTTCGCCGCCCACCAGCGCTCGGGCCGCAAGGCCGCCGTCGCCTATGTGCTACATGTCTACCCGCTCCTAAGTGCAGCCCGGGACTTCATCCTTGGCGGCACCCTCGGGCCGGTGCTGCATGCGACGAGCACCGGCGGCCAGTATTTCCCCGGCGGCCGCCCGGCCCACGCGGTGCACTACTCGAAGACCTATTATCGCGACCACAAGCTGGGCGGCGGGGCAATCCAAGATGCACTGACCCATACCGCCAACTGGTTCGAGAGCATCCTGGGCCCGACCGAAAGCGTGATGTGCGATTGCTCCCACCAGGCGCTCCCGGACGTCACCGTCGAGGACACGGTCAACGTCAGCGCCCGCAACGGCGCCACGCTCGTCAACTACACGCTCAACCAGTTTCAGGCGCCGAACGAGAGCACCTACCAGTTCAATACGGCCACGGGCAGCGTGAAGGTTGAACTACACAACCGCCGCTGGGGCCATATGCGCCTGGGGGACAAGGACTGGACCTGGCACGAGGTGCCGCCCGCGGATCGCGACGGTCCCTTCATCGAACAGGCCAACCGGTTTATTGACCTGATGGAGGGCAAGCCCTCGCGGATGTGCTCGCTCGAGGCTGCGACCCATACGCTCCGCTTCAACCTGGCAGCTCTCGCTTCCGCCGAGTTGGGCGCCCGCGTGTTTTGTGCCAATGTAACCGACTGATCCTCCCTTCCCGCCCATGAAGACCACCACTCGTTCCCGCGCCACCACCATCCGTCGCCCGACCAAGCACCGCCCCGCCAGCGCCACCGCCCGCCCGGCGAAACGAGCCATCGAAATCGACGCGAACCGCCGCCTGCTGAACAATTATCGCTACGTCGAGCATGAGGCGATGCTCCAGCTGGCCGGCTGGCTGCCGCGCACCGCGACCTTTGAGTTCAAGTGTGAGATGGGCCGCTCCCTCTGGGAATACTCGCAGCATGTCAATTCGCTCTATCTTCGGCTGCGCGAAATCCAGTCGCCGGCCTTCCAAAAGCCCACCGACGCGGCCCTGGTCAGGCTGGTGTCGGAAATGCTCCATGCACCGGACGAGTTCGCTTTTGCCTGCGGCCTTTACCGCGTCGTCCTGCCGAGCTTGATCTCGGCCCTTGAGAGCCACGAGACCACGACCTTCCCGAACAGCGACCAGCCGAGTGTCCACGTGATCGCCCACGCGCTCCTCGACCTCCGCGCCCAGCTGCAGCGGGTCGAGCCGCTCCTGATCGCAGCCGAAAAATCCGGTAAGTTCACCGCCGCCACCCGCGCGTGGGAGCGCTACCTGCGGCAACTGCTCGCCGCCTGCGGCGGCATCAGCGGGCTGGCCAAGCGCCGCCCAGCCCCGGCGCTCGCGCCGGCCGGACGCGTGGCCTTCATCGCCCCGCGCGAGGCGGCCCGAGACGAGCGCTTCACGAACCTTCTCGCCGACCTGGGCGCCATGCCCGACGAGACGCAGTATGCGGCGCACACTGTCGAGGAGTTCGAACGCTACTCCACCGAGATGCTCGCCGCCGAGACGGTCGCCCTCGTGCTCTTCGCCGTGCGCGGCATGCCTTGGGAGTTTCAATACGACACGGCCCGCCACCTCTACGACGAGGTCCGCCACTGCCTCATGGGCTACGAATGGATGCGAGCGCACGACATGGACCCGTTCCAGTCGCCGCAATACCTCCACATCTACAAGTGGCGGAGCCAGTATCCGCCGCTCATGCAGTATTGCATGCTCACCATGGGCAATGAGGTGCACGCCTTCCCCTACCGCCATCGCCGCGTCGAGGCCCACCAGCAGTCCGGCGACAAGCTCAGCGAGCAGTTCGTCCGCTACGACATCGCCGACGAGACCCAGCACGTGCGCTTCGGCAAGCGCTGGCTGCCCGAACTGATCAAGCACCTGGGGGAGAAGCGCTCCTTCGAGCAATACACCGCGGACGTGATCAAGGTCTGGGAGCAGGAATACCGCACGGGCAAGCTTACCCTCAACGTCGAATAACCCCGCTTCCCTCCCGCCCGATGAGCCTCGTCCCGCAACCCAACGCGATCCGCCTCGCCATGCTCGGCAGCACGCCGGGCAACGGCCATCCCTACTCGTGGAGCGCGATGTTCAACGGCTACGACCGCGAGGCGATGACCAAGGAGTGCCCCTTCGCGGGCATCCCGGCCTATCTCAACAAGCAGCCCGCCGAGGGCTTCACCATCCCCGGGGCGAAGGTGACGCACATCCATTGCGAGGGCGGCGGCGGTTTCACGGCCGAGCATGTCGCCAAGTGCGCGCTCATCCCCCACGTGGTCGCCCAGGCCACGGATGTCATCGGCCAGGTCGATGCCGTCGTGCTCGCGACCGACATCGGCCGCGAGCACGTCGCGCGCGCCCGGCCCTTCATCGAGGCGGGCCTCCCGGTCTTCATCGACAAGCCTCTCACCGACAACGCGCCCGACCTCCAGATTTTCCGCGAGTGGATCGCCCAGGGCAAGGCGATCATGTCGTCGAGCAGCATGCGCTACACGAAGGAATACCTGCCCTACCGCCTCTCGACGCGCGAGCTGGGCGACCTGCGCTACGTGAGCATCACGACGCCCAAGAGCTGGGAAACCTATGGGATCCACGCGCTTGAGGGCATGTATCCGATCCTGGGCCCGGGCTTCATCAGCGCCCGCAACGTCGGCACCAAGGAACGCAATCTCGTGCACCTCAAGCACCGCAACGGCGCCGACATCGTGGTCGTGGCCAACTACGACATGTTCGGCGGCTTTGGCCTGCTCCAGCTGATCGGCACCGCGGGCCACGCGAACGTCACCACGGGCGACACGTTCTTCTCGTTCAAGTCCCAGCTCGAGGCCTTCATCGGCTACCTGCGCACCGGGGTCCGCCCGTTCCCCATCACCGAGACCGTCGAGCTGATGCAGCTTCTCATCGCCGGCATTCGCAGCCGCGACGAGGGCGGCCGCGAGGTCCTTCTTTCCGAAATCTAAAACAACCATTTTATGAGCGCCCGCCCAAGTCGTATCCTGAAACTCCTGCGTGAGAACCAGCTTCCCACCGTCCTCAAGGTCAACCTCTCCGAACCGCGTGTCATCGAGATCGCCGGCCTGTGCGGCGTCGACGCCGTCTGGCTCTGCAACGAGCACGTGCCCAATGACTGGATCGGGCTGGAAAACCAGATCCGCGCCGCCCGCGTGCACAACATCGACGCGCTCGTTCGCGTCGGCCGCGGCAGTTACAGCGACTACATCCGCCCCTTTGAGGCCGGCGCGCAGGGCATCATCGTCCCGCACGTGGCCAGCCGCGCGGAGGCCCGCCAGATCATCGACTGGGTGCGGTTCCACCCGATCGGAAAACGCGCATTGGACGGCGGCAACATCGACGGCGAGTTCTGCCTCATCCCGATGGACGAGTATATCCGCCACTCCAACAGCGAGCGGATCGTGATCCTCCAGATCGAGTCGCCCGAGGCGCTGGAAAACGTCGAGGAAATCTGCTCCGTCCCCGGCTTCGACGGCATCCTCTTCGGCCCGGGCGACTTCAGCCACCGCATAGGGAAGGCGGGCCAGATCGACGCCCCCGAGGTCGTGGCCGCGCGCAAGCGCGTGGGCGCCGCCACCCGCAAGCATGGCAAGTTCGCCATGACCGCCGGCCTCATCGCCCCCCTCGCCCAGCTGGTCGAGGAAGGCTACCGCGTCGTCAACATCGGGGCCGATGTGGTCGCCCTCACCGGCTACGTGAAGCAGCGGCTGGACCTCGTGCGCGGCCTGATCAACGAGCTGCCCGACGCTGTCCGTCCGCCAGTGCGCTCCCCCTACGCCTGAAGCCGCCGCCATGCCGACCAACTCTTCCCAACGCCTGGCCCAGCAGGTGGCCATCGTGACCGGCGGTGCGTCCGGCTTCGGCGAGGAAATCTGCCGCGCCTTCGCCGCCGAGGGCGCGCAGATCGTCGTGGCCGACATCAACACCGTCCTCGGCGAAAAACTGGCGGCGGCCCTCACGGCTGCCGGCCATCCGGCACTTTTCCACCGGACCGATGTGACCCGGACCGCCGACATGGGCCAGCTCGTCGCGACGACCCTCGCCCGCTTCGGTCGCCTCGACATCATGGTGAACAACGCCGGCATCAGCCACGCGAACCAGCCGATGCTCAATGTCGGCGAGGCCGAATTCGACCGCATCTTTCAAGTAAACGTGAAGAGCCTCTACCTCTCCGCCGTCCACTGCGTTCCGGTGTTCCGCGCGCAAAAGCGCGGATGCTTCATCAACATCGGCTCCACGGCCGCAGTGCGGCCGCGGCCCGGTCTGACTTGGTATAACGGCTCGAAGGGCGCCGTCGTCCTCATCACAAAATCGATGGCCGTGGAGCTCGCCCCGGAAGGGATCCGCGCCAACGCGATCAACCCCGCCATCGCTGACACGCCCCTCCTCACGACCTTCATGGGCACCGCGGACACACCGGCCAACCGGGCCCGCTTCACCGCCTCGATCCCGCTGGGCCGCCTCGGTCGCGCGACCGACGTGGCCAACGCGGCGGTGTTCCTCGCCGATCCCGCCTCCGAGTTCATCACCGGTGTCTGCCTCGAAGTCGACGGCGGCCGCTGCATCTGACCCTCATCCCTTCC
>JANXLP010000695.1 GCA_025355125.1 Opitutaceae bacterium
TCGTCCGCGCGCGGCGTGCGCGTCGAGCTCGCCGCCGCGAAACTCGCGCGCACGACCGACGCGAACGGCGAATTCTTTTTTTCCGAGGTCGCCGTCGGCGATTACGAACTCCTCGCGCTCGCCTCCGGCGTGCAACCGCTCCGCGTCACCGGCCTGCACGCGACCGCCGATGCACCGCTCGTCGTGCCGCCGCAGACCTTGCAACTCGTTAACGACCCGCAGCGCCTCGCGCCGTTCGTCGTCGAAGGCACGAGCGAAGACCGCCAGCGTTTCGGGGGCGGGCCGGCGACATTTCCGCCGCGCACCGCGGTCGGCAACCTCGACCTCGCGCGCACGGATCACGACGCGATCCCGTTTACGATTTATGATCGCGAACACATTCGCCGCAGCGGCGTCGTGAATCTGAACGAGTATCTCCAACGCGAACTGCTCGACAGCGACGCGTCGAATCGTCCGCCGGAGCAGGACGGCGGCGGCGGAAATTCCGCGCCGAGCTACGTGACCGGCAGTTCCAATCTCAGTCTGCGCGGTTTCGAGAGCGCCGACGAAACCATCATCCTCGTCAACGGCCGGCGACTCCCCGAGGTCTTGACCAGCGGCAGCGACGGCAAGCCGCGGATGCCCGACGTAAATTTTATTCCGCTCAGCCTCGTCCAACGTGTCGAGGTCCTCCCCGTCTCCGCCTCCGCCCTCTACAGCGGCAACCCTGTTGGCGGCGTCATCAACATCGTCCTCCGCCCAGACGCTGAGGCCACCGAGGTTACCACCACCTACACCAACGCTCTCCATCGCTTCGACGCGCCCCAATCCAGCGTCTCCGTCCTTCACGGCCAGACCCTCCTCTACGGCGCGCTCCGCCTCCGCCTCAGCGCCACCTTCACCCGCACCGAACCCGCCACCGAAGCCGAGCTCGGCCACATCCGCGCCCACCTCACCACGCCCGCCCTCGCCGATCCCGTCTTCCGCGCCACCCCCAATATCCGCAGCGCCGACCAACTCCCGCTCTTCGCCCCCGGCTCCACCTCGGTCACCTCCGTCGCCCCGGGCGCCGACGGCACCGGCGGTCTCGCCGCCTTCAACGGCCGCGCCGGCCTCCGCAGCCTCGGCCTCTTCGACTCCGTCGGCGGTCTCGCCAATTCCTCCGCGTCACTGGATTTCCCCTACGGTCGCCGCCAACAGGGCGAAAGCTACTTCGGCTCCGCCACCTACGACGTCACCCCGTGGCTCCAGCTCGGCCTCGACGGCATCTACACCCGCACCGTCGCCCACCGCGGCTACAATGTCTTCAAAGGCGACCTCACCCTCGACGCCGCCAACCCCCTCAACCCCTTCGGCCAGACCGTGCGCGTCGCCCTCGTCGAGACCGCCCCGTCGCTCGGCGCCGACTACAGCGAAGCCCGCGTCGATTTCTCCTCCTTCGTCCTCGGCGCCCTCGTAAAACTCCCCGCCGATTGGCGCGCCTCCGTTGACGCGCAATACGGCCGCAACCTCACCCACTACCGCGGCCTCGCCGGTGTCGATAACGACCGCTGGCAACAGCTCGTGGACCAGACGCTCTACAACCCGCTCCGCGACACGCAGCGCTTCGGCCCGCCCACCGCCTTCTACGACCGCGCCCTAAAATACTACGGCGCCCGCGATCGCTTCGTCACCCTCGGCGACTACACCACGCTCGACGCCGCCGTCCGCATCACCAATCAAAATCTCACCCTCCCCACCGGTCGCACCACGATCAGCGCCGGCAGCGATTTCCGCATGAACCACATCGCGAGCTACTCCGGCCGCCGCACTTACGGCGATGGCTCCCTCACCGACACGCCCTCTCCGACCTCCGCCCGCACCGTCCAACGCATCAGCCTTTTTGGC
Organism: Opitutaceae bacterium; assembly: GCA_025355125.1. Taxonomy (GTDB): domain Bacteria; phylum Verrucomicrobiota; class Verrucomicrobiia; order Opitutales; family Opitutaceae; genus Tous-C4FEB. The sequence goes on from JANXLP010000695.1 coordinate 1,867, forward strand.
GAAGTGCAGGCCCCGCTCGTCCCCGCCCGCTGGCTCCCTAGCTGGATTCACGAAATCAAAACCGAAATCGCCGCGCGCTACGTCGCCGCCGATACCTCACAGGAAAGCAACCTCGCCCCCACCGGCGGCCTCAAGTTCGACTTCGCCGGCGGCTTCTCCCTTCG
>JANXLP010000709.1 GCA_025355125.1 Opitutaceae bacterium
CGTCGCCGCCTCCCAATCGACCTACGTCGTCGACCCCGGGTTTCGTGGCGTCCAAGTCACTCTCGGCAAAGTCAGCGAACAATTCAAACCCGAGGGGTTTGGCACCAAGTCCCCCTTCGTTTCCCACATCATTTCAATTCCCGTCCGCCAGCTCACGCGCGATCTCAATGCGGAATGTTACTCGTCCGATCTGCAACAAGTCACCATGCGCCTTCGCGTGCTCTATCGCATCCCAGAGGCAGCCGTTGTGAAAATCTACCAAGACTTCGCCGGCGATCCTTTCGATACGCTGATCGCTCCGCGCATTCAGGAAGCCCTCAAGGAAGTCACCGCCCTCCAAAGCGCCGAACAGATCGTAAAGAAACGCGAGGAAATCAAAACCAAGGCTCTCGCCGCTGTTAAACTCAAGGTTGGCACCATCCTTTACGTCGAAGATCTCGTGCTCGAGAATATCACGCTCTCCAAAGAGCTCGAAGCCGCGATCGAATCCAAAATGGTGCAGGAGCAGGAGGCCGCGAAGGCCCGCTTCACCCAGCAGAAATCCCAAATCGAGGCCGATACCGCGATCATCAAGGCCAAGGGCGAAGCCGAGGCCATCCGCATTCGCGGCGAGGCGCTTCGCGACACTCCCGGCCTCATCCAACTTCAAATCGTGGAGAAATGGGACGGCAAAGCTCCGCTCGTGATCGGCGGCGGAGAAAACACCGGCACCAACTTCATCCTCCCCTTGGGGACGCCAGCCATCGCTCCCACCCCGCGCAAATGAGTTCGGCCGCGCGTCGCAACCTCACTGTGCTGGCCGGAGTCGGGCTCGTGTTCGTGCTCTGCCTGCTATTCCCCCGCGTTCTGGCCTTCGTGGAACTCGCGGCGCGCGAGCTACGCTACCTTTGGTGGTTGGTGGCAATTTTGGCCCTCGGTGTGTGGCTAATATTTTTTCTCGGAAAAAAACGCGATTGAAAGCCGCGCGCTGAGCGCGAAGCTCAATGCTTTCTGTTCCGGAGAGGTGGCCGAGTGGTTTATGGCTCCAGTCTTGAAAACTGGCGTGGGGAAACTCACCGGGGGTTCGAATCCCTCCCTCTCCGCCAAGTTTTCAGTCTGATTCGCGCACGCAAAGATGATCATCGCCGCAAACCGGCGCGGCGCACAAAATTCTCGACTGCGGTCTGTCTTAACCGGTGACTCGCCCCGTGACCCCCAAAGCGACCCTGCAGGATGTTGCGACCCGCGCCGGTGTGCATCGCACGACGGTGTCGCTCGCCCTTCGTGACCATCCCCGCATCCCGGCGGCGACTCGCGACCGAGTAAAAGCGGCAGCGGCGAAACTCGGCTACCGCATCAATCCCCTCGTGTCTGCGTTGATGCAGTCGCGCCGGAGCGGTCGCGCCGTAAAACACGTCGCGCTCGCCTTTGTCACAAATTACCCGACCCGCTTCGGTTGGCGACCGCCGCACCATGACCGCCCGGATTATTTCCCCGGCGCGGTCGAACGCGCCCGCGACTTCGGCTACAAGCTCGAACACTTCTGGCTCGGTGAACCCGGGATGACCTCGCTCCGGTTTTGCGACATTCTGTCGGCACGCGGTATCAACGGCGTGATCGTCAGCCGTCTGCCGCCCGGGCAACACACCATGGATCTGCCCTGGTCTCGCTTCTCGACCGTCGCGCTCGGCCTCACGTTGCGCGCGCCGTTGCTCCATCACGTGACGGAAAATCATTTCGACGCGGCGTGCCAGGGCATGCAGCGCTGCCGCGAACGCGGTTATCGCCGCGTGGGCTTCGTGTTTTCCGAGGCAGACGACAGCCCGCTGGTCGGCAGTTGCTGGCTCGGCGCCTTTCTCGAGCAGCAGCGGCAGTTTCCCGAAAAGGACCGTCTGCCACCCTGCCCGGCAGTGCCGGCCGACGAGGCCGCGTTTCGCACGTGGTTTGAACGCTTCCGGCCGGATGCGGTGCTCGCGAGCCACGGGCGTCCCGTGCTGACGTGGCTCGAGCGCATGGGCCGGCGCGTGCCGCGCGATTTCGGCCTGATCGATCTCGCGGGCGATCATCCGGAGCTGGCGTGCGCAGGCGTCTATTATGATCCGGCAAAGCTCGGCGCGCTGGCTGTCGAGATGATCATCGGCCTCATGCATCGTAACGAAACGGGCGTGCCCGAGCACCAGCACGAGATTCTGCTCACGGGCGAATGGCGGGACGGGAAGACCCTGCCGCCGCGTGGTTGAGCGCCGGTCTTCCGTCGTTTAGTCAACGATGAGCGCAGGGCGGGGCTCGGACGCCCCCCCCGCCGTCGCATGGTGATATTACCCAAGCCCGCCGGGAAACGGCGCGCCCCCACCCCCCACCCCGTTATGAGCTCATTGTGCACTCCGTTCCATCGGCGGCCCGCCGTCCTGGCCTACGCCTGTCTGTCCGCCCTCGTCTTAACTCCGCTCCACGCGCAGCTCGCACCGACCGCCGCGACGATGGCCAAATACGATACCAACCGGAACGGCAAACTCGACCCCGAAGAGGTCTCCGCGATGGAGGCTGCCCAAAAGAGGGACGTTCCTGTCACGACCGAGCCGGCCGCGAACTCGACCAAAGAACAAGTCATCGCACTCTCACCGTTCGAAGTCATCTCCGACAACAAGGGTTATTTCGCCGCGAACTCGATGTCGGGCACGCGCATGAACTCGAAGATCGAGGACCTGGGCCAGTCCATCACCGTCATGACGAAGGAGCAGATGAGCGACTTCGCAATGCTCGATATCAACGACGTGTTCGACTATATGGCGAGCACCGAGGGCACCAATTCCTACTCCGAGTTCGTTACGGACCGCACCGGTGCCGTGGTCGACAACGTGAACCTAAGCCCGAATACCGCCAACCGCGTCCGCGGTGTCAGCAGCGCCAATATCGCGTTCAACAACATCGCGACCTCCGGCCGCGTGCCCGTCGACCCCCTCTGGCTGGATTCCCTCGAACTGAGCCGCGGCCCGAACGCCAACATCTTCGGCCTCGGCAACGCCGGCGGCACAGTGAACCAAGTCCCCGCGACCGCCAACCTCACCCGCGATTTCACGCGAGTGGAAATGCGCGGCGACAGCTACGGCGGCTGGCGCACCTCGCTCGATGTGAACCGGGTCCTCTCCAAAAACAAGCTGTCCGTGCGCGCCAGCGCGGCCTACCAGCATACCGGCTTCGTCCGCGAGCCTGCGGGCGAAAACACCCGCCGCCTGAGCTTCCAGACCAAATACCAGCCGTTCAAGAAAACCACCATTACGCTTTCTTGGTATGGCTACAGGAATACGGCGGTGCGGCCCAATTTCACGACCCCGCGTGACTACTACACGGATTGGGTCAAAGCAGGGAAACCCGGCTGGAACCCCGTCACCAACTTGGTCACCCTCAACGGACAGATTTACGGCATCGGCAACATCCCCGGCTCCAGCACGGTGTATACGGCCGCACCGAGCTACTTCACCGGCGGCGCGGATAGCCGTTCTACCTTCCAGATCGGCGCCCCGGGCCAGACCCCCTACTGGGCTCTGCCGCGCTATACCAACGCCGCCGCCGCCGCTCCCGCCGGTGCCTTGGCGACCACCGATCCGTATGGCGCATCTTATACCGGTATCGGCCTGTTGCAGACGGGCCCCTCGGACACTTACACGGCCACGCAACAGCCCCTCTACAATTCCCTGGCGCGGCCCATCACCGACAAGTCTATCTACAACTGGGACCGCATCAATCTGGCCGGCAACAGCAAGGCTTGGGACAACGTGAACACTTACCTCGCCCAGCTCGACCAGGTTATCATCAACACCGCCAAGCAAACCCTCGCGGCCCAAGTCACCTTCTTGCGCGAGGATGCCAAACGGTTGGAAAACCAGCCCATGGGTCCCGCGAGCGTGAACAGCAACGTCGGCCAGCTCATGGTGGACGTGAACCTGGTCAATCTGGACGGCACCCCCAACCCCTACTACGGCCGGCCCTATCTGAAGACCAGCGAACCCTTCCGGCGGGACAAGCCCTTGCTATGGGACACCAACCGGGCCCAGGCCGTCTATCGCGTCGATTTCTCTCAGGACAAGGGTTTGAGCAAGTGGCTCGGCACCCAGCAACTCCTCGGCTACTACGAATACAAGGATCAGCAGAATCGCCTCTACAATTACCGGCATACCGCGCTGGGCTTGGACAAGGGTTGGCAGCAGAAGTATGCCGCCCTGAATGCACCGTTGGGCCTCCAATCGAATGCCAACACTGATCCCAGATATCTTAACGCCACCGGGGGACTGCAAGTGCCCGGCGGCTATGCCCGCGTCTCCGAACAATACTATGTCGGCAATACGGCCGGTGGCGGCATTGAATATGGCCCGAGCTACTTCCCGGAGGGCGCCAGTGTTCCCTATGTCTGGGGTCCCAACTCCACCTCGATGATCAAGGATGTGTCCCCCATCGGCTGGACTCCGGTCTTTGGCGGCGGTCTCAACAACGTCCAGACCATTATCAAGACCACGGGTGGCGTGATCCAGAGCACCTTCTTCGATGGCAAACTGGTGGGCACCTACGGCCTGCGCCAAGACGTCGTGAGCGACCGCAATGCCCCATCCGCCTTGCTGACCCCGGACCTCCGGGAATTCGACTTCGCGGCGTCCAACCGCTGGAACTCCACCTGGCGCGTGGCCCAAGGCGACACCAAGTCCATGTCCATCGTGGCCCGTCCCTTCCGGGACCTCGGTTTCCTCCAGCGCCGCGTAGCTGGCGGCAGCGGAGTCGGCAAGTTTTTCGCCGAGGCCATCAGCGGCCTCAGCCTCACTTACAGCAAGTCGGATAACTTCATCGCGCAGGGTCCGGCCTACGACCTCTTCCTGAAGAAACTGCCCAACCAAACCGGCACCGATAAAAGCCTCGGTTTCTGGATGACCATGCTGGATGGGAAACTCTCCATCCGCTACACGCACTTTGATACCATGCAGCTCAACTTGCGCAATGGCGACATCTCCACGATGGCCCAGCGCATCCTGCGGTATGAGGGCTTCGTAGCGAGCGATGCCTGGAATCTCCGGACCCAGGTCGGCAACTGGCTGAACGGGGTTGGCACCGGCGGCACCGCCTCCAATGCCCAGATCGCCGCGGCCATCAAGATGGACCTCAATCAGTATAACGGGCTGACGGCCATCGCCGCCAACAACACCTACGCCGCGGTCAATGATCTGCAGTCCAAGGGCCATGAGGTGGAAATCAACGTCAACCTCACCAAGAATTGGACCGTCAGTGCCTCGGCCACCCAGACCCAGGCGATCAACACGGCGGCCGGCTCGGCCGTCGACGACTACATCGCCGCGCGCCTGCCTATCTGGACCAGCCTCGAAGATCCGCGCTACACGCAGACCACGGCGACCCTCGGCGGTGTGACCACATCCATCAACGCCACCAACCTCCCCACGGGAGCCACCGGCCACTTGCTTTGGTGGAATATCCTGGGCACCCCGTTCAGCTCGGGGACCACCTCGTCCGGTTATAACGCCACCAACTCCGCCGCGACGAACTTCGCCGGCAATGTCGATGCCCCGATGGCCGTGTTCCGCGCCCTCATCGGCCGCCCCCGGCCCCAGGTCCGCGAATACTCCACCAAGTTCAACACGCGCTACAATCTGAGCGGTATCAGCGACAATAAAATCCTCAAGGCCATGACCGTGGGTGGATCGGTGCGCTACTCCAGCAAGGGCTCCATCGGCTTCTATGGCCTGGGTTATACGCAGGGCATGGACCTCACGCTGGCCACGAACAAAATCCTGAAGCTCGATCCGGACCGGGCGATCTACTCGCCGTCCGAATACTACGTCGATCTCTTCGTCTCCTATAGAATGAAGTTCTACCACGACAAGATCCGGGTTACCTTCCAGTTCAACGTGAATAACCTGCAGGAAAACGGCGGCCGCCTGCAGGCCACCAGTGCGTTCTTCGACGGCCGGGGCTCCACCTACCGCATCGTGGACCCGCGGATTTTCAAGCTATCAGCCTCGTTTGATTTGTAACGGTCATCGAGCCATCAGCACGGCCCGATATTTCCCCAACTGACTCTGTCATCGCCGTCACTCCTAAGAGCGACGGCGATTTTTTGACGAAGCATCAAATGACGTTTTGGCCTCTCGTCTGCGGCAAGGTCCGCAGACCCTTGCTCGCAGACTCTGTGAATCATTCTCTGCCCCTTGATGAGGACGCCACCGAAACACTCTGACTCACCACGCGCGGATTCTGTGGCCGCACTGGAATCAGGCCGCTGGCCGCTGGCTGCGGTGTTTGCGCTCATCGCGGTGGTGACGCTCGCCGCCTACTTCCCGGCACTCACGGGCGATTTCCTGTGGGACGACGCCGGGCACGTCACCAACCCGGCCTTGCAGTCGTGGTCGGGACTCGGGCGCATCTGGTTCGAGGTCGGCGCGACGCAGCAGTATTATCCTCTCCTGCATTCGGCGTTTTGGATCGAGCATCGGATCTGGGGCGACGCACCGGTTGGCTACCATCTGATCAATGTGCTGTGGCATGCGACGTCAGCGTGTCTGCTCGTCGCGATCCTTCGGCGATTGGTTATTCCCGGTGCGCTGCTGGCCGGAATGATTTTCGCGTTACATCCTGAGTGCGTCGAATCGGTTGCCTGGATCTCGGAGCAGAAGAACACGCTCTCGACCGTATTCTATCTCGCGGCAGCGCTGGCGTGGCTGCGGTTCCAAGACGAGCGGCGACCGGCGCGCTACGTGGTCGCGACGCTCTGGTTTTTGGCCGCGCTGCTAACGAAGACCGTGACTGCGACGTTGCCGGCGGCGTTACTCGTCGTGACGTGGTGGCGGCACGGGCGGCTGTCGTGGCGCGACGACGTGCAACCGTTGCTGCTTTGGTTCGTCCTCGGAGCGACGGCCGGTCTGAGCACGGCGTGGTTCGAGACCACGCAGATCGGCGCGAGCGGAGACGGCTTCACCCTCGGCCTAGCGGAGCGCGGACTGCTCGCCGGTCGCGTCGTCTGGTTCTACCTCGGAAAACTCCTCTGGCCGGCGGAGCTGACGTTTTTTTATCCAAGGTGGACGATCAACGCCGGAGTCGCGTGGCAGTGGTGCTTTCCGGCCGCGACGCTGGTGGTAATCGCCGCCGCAGTGTGGTGGCGCCGGCGTGATCGCGCGCCGCTCGCCGCGATCCTGTTGTTCGGCGGCACACTTTTTCCGGTGCTGGGTTTCGTGAACGTGTATCCCTTCGTGTTCTCCTACGTGGCGGACCACTTCCAGTATCTCGCCAGCTTCGGGATGATCGCGTTTCTCGCCGCAGTCGCGACGCGTGGGTTCGCGCGATTACGTTGGCCGCGGTGGAGCGCCCCAACCCTCGCGACCGCCGTGCTCGTGATTCTCGGCGGGCTCACGTGGCGGCAGAGCGGCATGTATCGCGACGTATTCGCGCTCTACGAAACCACGCTGGAGCGCAATCCCGAGAGCTGGGTGGCTCATCTCAATCTCGGCACGGCCTTGGACGAAGCCGGTGAAACGGAAAAGAGCTTACCTCATCTGCAGCGTGCCCTCGCGTTGAAGCCCGGGTTTCCCGAAACCCTCAATACTCTCGGCAACCTGCTGAACCGACTCGGGCGCCCGCGCGAAGCCCTGCCGCTGCTTGAACAGGCGGTGCGACTCCAACCGCGCTTCGCCGCCGCGCACAACACGCTCGGCGTCGCGCTGATGGCCCTCGCGCGCGCCGACGAAGGCATCACCGCCTTCCGCCGGGCCCTCACGATCAATCCGGCGCTGACGATCGCACGGGTGAACTACGGCTGGGCGCTGGGCAATCAGGGCCGTGTCGCCGAGGCGATGGAGCAGTTCGAGCAGGCCCGACGGCAGCAACCGGAGTTGGCGGACGTGGAACTGAAGTGGGCGCTGACGCTCGCGATGCACGACCGCGTGAGCGAAGCCCTGCCGCATTTTGAACGCGCGCTCGCGTTGCAGCCCGACAACCCAGACCTGCGGCACGCCCTGGGCCGCGCATTACTGGCCGTCGGGCGGAGGACGGAAGCCACTGCACAATTCAAGGAAACGCTGCGCCTCGATCCGCATCACCCCGGTGCCTAGGAAGGGCTCAACCTTATCCTTCGCAGTGGCACAGCCACACCTTGAAACTCCTCGGATCTTTTACATGAAAACTAATCCCAGCTCCTCCGGTGCAGTTGTCGGTCTCCCCGGCGGCAACTTCCGTTGGACGATTTGCGGCCTCCTGTTCTTCTCCGTCGCCGTCAACTATCTCGACCGCCTCGTCCTCGCGATTCTCAAGAAAGACCTGTGCCGCGATCTCGGGTGGAGCGACGCCGACTACGGCTGGATCACCGCCGCGTTTTCCTTCGCCTACGCGTTCGGGTATTTGATCGGTGGCCGGCAGATGGACCGCTGGGGCGTGAAACGCGGCCTACCGATCTTCGTGTTTCTCTGGAGCTGCTCGGCGATGGCGCACGGGCTTTGCAGTTTCATCGGGCTCGATTCGGTTTTCACGCTCAACTATCCGTGGTTCTCGTGGGCGGAAAAAGGTGTCGTGTGGCTCACGCTCTCGATGCCGATGACGGCCGCCGGCTTCATGCTCGCCCGTATCGCGCTCGGCCTCACCGAAGGCGGCAATTTCCCCGGCGCGATCAAAGCCGTCGCCGAGTGGTATCCGGCGAAAGAACGCGCGCTCGCCACCGGTCTCTTCAATTCCGGCACCAATGTAGGCGCGATCATCTGCCCAATTGTGGTGCCGTGGCTCTACACGCACCTCGGCTGGCAATGGACGTTCTATCTCACCGGCGCGACGGGCTTCCTGTGGGTCGCCCTCTGGTGGTTCGTTTATGAAGCGCCGGAAAAACACCCACGGCTCTCCGCCGCCGAGCTCGCCTATATCAAACAGGGGCAGCCCGCCGTGGAGGCGAAAGCGGTCAAGCTACCGTGGCTCGGACTTTTCCGCTACCGCGCCGTCTGGGCCTACGTGATCGCCAGCGTTCTTGCGGGACCGGCCTGGGGATTTTATCAGTTCTTCGTCCCGGATTTTCTCGGCAAACGTTTTGGTATCACGACTCAGGAGGTCGGCTGGTGGACGGGCGCATTTTTCGCACTCGCCGCAGTCGGCGGCGTGACCGGCGGCTGGCTCGCAGGGCGGCTCATCGGTCGCGGTTGGAGCGTCAATACCGCCCGCAAAATCACCCTCCTCATCTGCGCCCTTTCGGTCGTGCCGGTCTTTCTCGCCCCCTATGCGCCGACGGTCTGGCTCACGGTGCTCATTGTCGGACTTGCAGGCTCCGCACACCAAGGCTGGTCCGCGAATCTCTTCAGCGTTGTCGCCGACACGATGCCGCGCGAAGCCATCAGCTCGGTCGTGGGGCTCGGCGGCTTCGTCGCGTATTTCACCGGCGGATTCGTCAACGGCATCACCGGGATGATCCTCCAGAGAACCGGCAGCTACGTCACCGTCTTCGCCTACTTCTCGGGCATGTATCTGCTTTCGCTCCTCGCGATCCAACTGCTCGTGCCACGCCTGGAGCCCGAGCGGAAAAACTGAACCGCCTCATTCCATCCGTGACTGCTCCGCTCGTTCCCTGGCTCCCCGATCTCGGCGACGGCCGTTTTCAAAATCCGGTGCTCTTCGCCGACTATTCCGACCCCGACGCAGTGCGGGTCGGCGATGACTATTGGCTCATCGCTTCGAGCTTCGGTCACGTTCCCGGCCTACCGATTCTCCACTCGCGCGATCTCGTCAACTGGACGCTCATCAACCACGCACTCCCCACGCTCGGCGGCGCCGAGGGGATTCCCGCCGGCCACTTCGATACGCCGCGCCATGGTGGCGGAGTTTGGGCACCTTCGCTCCGCCACCACGCGGGAAAATTCTGGATCTACTATCCCGATCCCGATTTCGGCATCTACGTCGTCGCCGCCACCGATCCGCGCGGGGCCTGGAGCGCGCCCATTCGCGTGAAAGCCGGCCGTGGTCTCATCGATCCGTGTCCGCTGTGGGACGACGATGGGCGCGTCTATCTCGTGCACGGCTGGGCTATGAGTCGCGCCGGCAAAAAAAACCTGCTCCAGGTCAACGAACTTTCCGCCGACGGCACGCATGTCCTCGACGGCGACGGGGTCGTGATCATCGACGAGAACAACTCATCCCGCGGTTTCAACACCCTCGAAGGTCCGAAATTCTACAAACGCGGCGACACCTATTGGATCTTTGCTCCGGTCGGCGGCGTCGCCACCGGCGCGCAGGCCGTCTATCGGTCCAAATCTATCCGCGGCCCCTACGAGGCACGCATCGTCCTCTCACAAGGCGCGACGCCCATCAACGGCCCCCATCAAGGCGCATGGGTTGATACGCCCTCCGGCGAACACTGGTTTTTACATTTTCAGGATCGCGGCGCTTATGGTCGGATCGTCCATCTCCAACCGATGGCTTGGTGTGCCAATGGCTGGCCTGCCATGGGCACCGCAGCCACCGCGGGTGCCGAGATCGGTGAACCCGTCCGCACCCACCTCAAGCCGGGCGTGCCGGTCGGTCGGATCGCCGCGCCCGCGACGAGCGACGAATTCGACTCACCGCAACTTGGCCTCCAGTGGCAATGGCAGGCCAATCCGCGGACCGCGTGGTATTCGCTCACCGCCCGGCCCGGCTCGCTCCGCCTAGCCGCCGTCGCCGCTCCCTTGACGCCCGGTTACTTCGACGCACCACATCTGCTGCTCCAAAAGTTTCCCGCCCCATCCTTCACCGCGACGACGATGCTCGATTTTTACGGTTCAGGCGAAGGTGACGAAGCTGGCCTGATGGTCTTCGGCTGCAGCTATGCATGGATCGGACTCCGGCGAACTCATGCCGGCGTGAGCCTTGTCCAAATCACGCACCACGAAGCCCATCGGTCCTCTCCACCGGTTGAGTCCGCTACCATCGCGGCGCCGTCAGAAAAAATCTTCCTGAGGGTTACGGTATCGGCGGAATCCAAGTGCCGCTTCGCCTTCAGCGTCAACGGACACTCATTCACCTCCTTCGGCTCCGAATTGCAGGCCACTGCGGGCAAATGGGTCGGAGCGAAAATCGGGCTCTTCGCCTCAGCCGACTCCAACCAAGCGGTGCCCACATATGCCGATTTCGATTTCCTTCGTGTGACGCCGGACGCACCGCACTGATTCAAGTGAGACACCCTAACGGGCATCTTGGAGTGATGGTGTTAAGTTAAGGAAACTGCGGATGGGAATCAGGGCTTAAGGGAGCGGACGCGATTCAACCGTTGCCGGCGACGACGGTGCTGGATCTTTCGCTTCTCGGGAAACCCAGAATGCTATTCCTGCCATCACGGCAAAAAAGAACAGAATCGCCGCCACCATCCATAGATTAACCTTCGTCGCGCGCCGGTGGACATTTACCATCGGCAAACCGTTACTTTCTTTATCAATGGACATGCAGCGACCGACACTATCGGGAGGCGTTGGTGCCCGCTCCGGACGCAATTATCGTTCGGATTCTGAGAACTACGGGCTGCGCCTTGTTGATCGCTCGACGTTCTGACGGTCAGAGCAGTGCTGTGCTTTGCCCGCGTAAACGCACACGTCCAAGGTGGCACACGTCACCCCACCCAAAAACACTCATGCACTTTCTAACTCGCCCGATTATCACCGCCATTTTTGTGATCTGCGCCCTTCACCCCGCCAGCGCACAAACAATCTCGGAGCCCCGAATCTTTGATTTCGGAGCTACTGCGGTTGCAACCGGGCTCACACCGGTGACAGCGACCGATTTCTACTCCACGATACGTGGTTACGGGTTCGAACCCGGCGCCAAACTCACAACCGGTGAGCGTGGCGACGATCCACTACACCAAGGTTTCATCTACAGTGAGGCCCCATTTCTTTTTTCCGTCGCGCTGCCCGAGGGCAGCTACCGCGTTACGGTCACGCTCGGCAGCGCCACGAGCGCCGCGAACACCACCATCAAGGCCGAACTGCGCCGTCTCGTGCTGGAGGCCGTGCGAACCCAGCCGGGCGAATTTGTCACGCGCACGTTCAACATAAGTGTGCGCACACCCAAGATCAGCAGCGGCGGTGCGGTGCGTCTTAAAGAACGCGAACTCACCACCGAATTCGTGAACTGGGATGATAAGCTCACGCTGGAGTTCAATGGTCCGCATCCCTCGGTCAGTGCGGTCGAGATCCGCCGCGTCGAGGATATAGTCACCGTTTTCTTGCTCGGAGATTCGACTGTGTGTGACCAACCCAAGGAGCCCTGGAACAGTTGGGGCCAGATGTTGCCGCGTTTCTTCAATGATCATGTGGTCGTGGCCAACCACGCAGAGTCCGGCGAGTCGTTGCGCAGCTCCCTCGGCGCCCGCCGCCTCGACAAAGTCATGAGCGTCATGCGCCCCGGCGACTACCTCTTCATTCAATATGGCCACAACGACATGAAGGAAAAAGGCGACGGCATCGGCGCCTTCACGTCCTACAAAGCCGACCTCGAACGCTTCGTCGCTGCGGCCCGTGCCCACGGCGGGATTCCCGTCCTCGTCACGTCGATGCACCGCAAGAGCCTCGATGCCGCCGGCAAGATTCAGAACACGCTCGGCGATTATCCCGAGGCGGTGCGCAGGGTCGCCCGCGAGCAAAAGGTCCCCCTCATCGACCTTCACGCCATGAGCGCCCAATTCTACGAGGCCCTCGGCGCCAAACAGATCGATGCCGCTTTCCAAGACGGCACTCACCACAACAACTACGGCAGCTACGAACTCGCCAAGTGCGTCGTCGCCGGCATCCGCGCCGCGAAACTCGGCCTGATCGAAAATCTCGCTACGGACGTCGCCCCCTTTGATCCCGCCAAGCCCGATCTGATCGCGAGTTTCAAAATGCCGGCCAGCCCTCAGGCCAGCACCGTCAAACTCGACGGCAGCTAATCTGCGTCCCCTCCCCACGGAGCTGCGCACGGCACATTATGCGCGCGCCCCACTTAATTGCCTCAGTTCGTCCCTACCCGCATGAACGCACGTTGCGCGGTCCTCGGCTTCTCCTTCAGCCTGATAATCTCCAGTTCGCTCTTCGCCATGGACCTTCCTCGAACCGACGCGCTCACCCGCACCACTGTGTCATTTGACGCCGACTGGCGTTTTCTGAAAAGCGACGCGACAGGTGCAGAACAACCCGGGTTCGCCGACTCCTCATGGCGGGCCCTCGACGTGCCGCACGATTGGAGCATCGAGGGCCCGTTCGATGAACAAAATCCAACTACCGGCGCGGGTGGTTTTTTGCCTTCAGGCGTGTCGTGGTATCGAAAGCACTTCAGGCTCCCGGCCAACTCCGTCGGCCGCCGGGTCTTCATAGATTTCGACGGCGTCATGCAGAACAGCGACGTCTGGATCAATGGTGCTCACTTGGTGCACCGCCCTTTTGGCTACGTGAGCTTTCGCTGCGAACTCACCGCGCACCTGCGTGCCGATGCGGATAATGTCATCTCCGTGCGCACCGACACCGCCGCACAACCCGCCTCGCGCTGGTATAGCGGCGCCGGCATTTATCGCCACGTGCGCCTCATCGTCACCGACGCCGTGCATTTCGATACTTGGGCGACCTTCGTTTCGACCCCAACGATCACCGGCGATTCCGCCGTGGTGCGCGTGCAGAGCAAAGTAATCAACCAGTCTGCCGCCGCGCGCCCCGTCTCGCTGCAAGTCACCCTGCTCGCCCCCGACGGCCAAATCATCGCAACCGTCGAATCACCCATGGCTGCTTCCACTCCCGGAGCCACCCTCGATCTCAGCCAGGAACTCACACTGCAAAATCCTGCACTCTGGCAACTCGACCATCCCGCACTCCACCGCGCCGTCGTGCGCCTCCGCTCCGCCGGAGAAATCCTCGACGAAGAGACCGTCACCTTCGGCATTCGCGACGCACACTTCGAGGCCGCAACCGGTTTTTGGCTCAACGGGAAAAACTTCAAAATCAAAGGCGTCTGCCTACACCACGACGGCGGAGCTTTCGGCGCCGCCGTGCCGCTGAGCATTTGGGAGCAACGTCTCACCACCCTCCAGAGCCTCGGCGTGAACGCCATCCGCACCGCGCACAATCCTGTCGCTCCGGAATTTCTCGATCTCTGTGACCGCCTCGGCCTGCTCGTGATGGACGAGCTGTTCGATTGCTGGACCGTCGAGAAAAACCCGCACGACTATCACCTCTACTTCCGCGACTGGTCCGAACGCGACGCCCGCGACACCGTGCGGCGCGACCGCAACCACCCGAGCATCATCCTCTACAGTGCCGGTAACGAGATCCACGACACGCCCAAGGCCATGCTCGCCCACGATATTCTCGCCGGACTCGTCGCCACCTTTCACGCCGAAGACCCCACGCGCCCCGTCACCCAAGCACTCTTCCGCCCCAACGTGAGCAAGGATTTCGACAACGGCCTCGCCGATCTCCTCGACGTGATCGGGGTAAACTACCGCGACACCGAACTGCTCGCCGCCCATAAGGCGAAGCCCACCCGCAAAATCCTCGGCTCCGAACAAGCCCACGACCGCCGCGTCTGGCTCCATGCCCGCGACCATGCCGAGCACGCTGGGCAATTCCTCTGGACCGGCATCGACTACCTCGGCGAATCCCGGAAATGGCCCAACGTCGGCGCCGGCTCCGGCCTACTGGATAAAGCCGGCGGGATCAAACCCATGGCCTACGAGCGCGCTTCGAGGTGGCTCGCACAGCCCGTGGTTCACATGGTGCGCCGTGTAGGCGCGTGGCAATTCGCGCCCGCCGATCCCGGGTTCACTCCACTCGACCGCAAGCAGGTGCTTTTCCGCGATTGGTCTCCGACCGCCGCCGCGCCACACGAGGAGACGCTCGAGATCTACAGCAACTGTGAAGCCGTGGAACTCTTCCTCAACGGCGTCTCCCTCGGCTCCAAGCCCCTGCCCGCCGACGCCTCACCGCGCGTCTGGCAAGTCGCCTACGCACCCGGTCAGATCAAAGCCGTCGCTTCGAACGGCGGGGAAATCGTCGCCACCGACGACCTCCGCTCCTCCGGACCCGCCACCAAAATTCAGCTGACCGCCACGCATACGCAGCTCACGCCGGCGTGGAACGACGTGGTAAAAGTCACCGCGACCGTCGTCGATGCCCAAGGCGTGCGCGTCGCCGCTGCGGCCCCAGCCATCACCTTCGACGCGAGTGGCCCGGGAAACATCATCGCCACCGACAACGCCGACCTCGCCAATCACGAGTCGTTTCAAGCCATGAGCCATCACGCCTATCAGGGCGAGTGCGTCGCGTTCGCGCGCGCCACGGCGACCAACGGAATCATTCGTCTCAGCGCCACTTCACCGGATTTGGAATCGGGCACCATCGAGCTAAAGGCGGCTCCAGTCGCGAAGGAGTAAGTCTCTGCGTCGTCTGCCGACATAAAAAAAGCGCCGTCCCTCGCGGGATCGGCGCTCTTGAAGTTTTGGCCGCGGCTTATTCGCCGCGCCCGCTGCTTAGTAGCGGTAGTGGTCGGCTTTGTAAGGACCGCCGACCGGCACGCCGAGGTATTCGGCTTGCGACTTCGATAGGACCGTCAGCTTGACGCCGATCTTCTCGAGGTGGAGGCGGGCGACTTCTTCGTCGAGGTGCTTGGGCAGGCGGTAAACGCCGACCTTGTAGGTGTCCTTGTTCTTCCAGAGATCGAGCTGGGCGAGCGTCTGGTTCGTGAAGGAGTTCGACATGACGAACGACGGGTGGCCAGTGGCGCAGCCGAGGTTCACGAGACGACCTTCGGCAAGGAGATACATCGTGTTGCCGCCGGGAAATACGAATTGGTCGTATTGTGGCTTGATGGTCGTGCGCTTGACGCCCTTTGCCTTGTAGAGGCGGTCCACCTGGATCTCGTTGTCGAAATGGCCGATATTA
>JANXLP010000718.1 GCA_025355125.1 Opitutaceae bacterium
CTGGTGTTGGCAAACACGAGGACACGGCCGGGGATGAGCACGTAGTTGGCGCCGAAGTGGGCGGAGACTTCCCCGGTCTTGTCGCGCACGTGCGGCAGCGCGGCGCCGACACGACGATCCGTCACCTCGATGGTGACAAAATCTTTCCGCGCACCGGCGGTCATCACGAGGCGACCCTTCATAAAGGCGGCGCGCTCGCTGATAAAAATGCCGCTGTAATCGTTCAACTCCGCGCGGTTGGTGATGAAGCGGGAAAACAGGGCCGGCGAGTAACCGGGACGGTCGTAGTTCGGAGCGGCGGGATCGAAGATGCGCACATCGAGCGGCTGGGCGTTGCGGTCCGTCGTGCTGAGGGCGCGCTGGACTCGCTCGTAGTTCGTATGCGTGGCATCCACGGCGACGGTGATTTTATGATCCGCCTTCAGCGCGAAAAAACGCGTGGTCACATCGACCTGGCTGGTCCACGCGGAGAAGGGTTGCTCGATGTGCTGGGGCTCGCGCGTGCCGCCGATTTTTTTCGTGTTGAGCAGATACTGACCGGTAATCCAGCGGTCCTCGTCGATCTCGCGCGTGAGCCCCTGCAGGCTGCCGCGCACACTCACGCGACGGCCGATCTGGCCCTCGACCTGGATAATCGCACTGGTGGTGCGCTTGCGGAAACCGGCGTTGGGGCCGTTGAGGTTAAAATACCCCAGCGGACGATACGGCGCGATGATCTTGCCGGTCGCGGTTTCGCGATACTCGGTAATGCTCGGCGCCGAGTTGGAGGCGCGGGCATCGTAATCGAGCTGGATCATCGAGCTCCACGCACGATTGAATTTCCAAATCAGCGCCGCGTCGAGCGCGTGGTGCCGCCCATAGGTGTAAGGCTCCGGCCCGCTGCGCTGATCCCACCCAAAAGCCAGCCGGTGCCACGCATGCTTCGGCACGACCAAGCCGCTGAATTCGCCGCCCGCGCTCTGCTGCGCGTGGCTCGTTGCGCCGAATTCGAGGCGTGAGCCGCGCTTGCCGCGCGGCCGGGCCGTCAGTGTATTATTGATGCCGTTGGGCGTGGCGTGACCGACGACCGGCGTGAGCGGGCCCTGAATCGATTCGGAGCCGCTGATGTTAAGAATCTCGGGCAAGCCGATCTGCGTGAAACCGTTGCGCTGGCGTGGCGTAGGAAAGCCCTTGAGGTTCACGCGATTGATGCCCGCCGCCGCCTCGGCCGCCGGGACCGCGTTGATCGCCGTGATCTCAGCACCGATGTCGTCGAGGGCGTTGTCATCGACCGTCTCGGCCATGATGAGGTCGTTGGAAAACGGCGATTCATTGCGCTCGGCCTCGGGCCCATCCATACCCGTGGGGTCGATGGTCTCGTCGAAGGTTTCACTCGCCACGCGAAACTTGCCCAACTGGATCGGCTGATCGGGCAGCGGCGGACCGACCGGAATCGGGATGGGCGTAATCGTCTGCGCGTGCAATCCGAGCGCCGCCGAGAAACCCAGCGCCGCACACCATCGTCTGAAAATTATGCTGTTGGGGAGAGACAAGGAACTCGATTGCGCGAAGAAATTGCCCTCCTTTCAATCTCAACCTCGTATTCTCCTAAACCTTTCTCATGTCCGACGAACCTCGTCCCAACCGTCTGCCCTACGTTTTGGTCAGCCTTGCGGTCATCGCCCTCTTCGTGGCGCTGCCCTTCATCGCGCCACCCGATGGGCATGAGCGCGCCAGCCTCGCACAATTCTTCGGGCGCTTCCACCCGCTCATCGTCCATATTCCCATCGGCCTTCTCGTGCTGGTGCCACTCCTGGAGGTCCTGGGCCTGATCCATATCTGGAGCCACTTCCAGAAAACCGCCGGTCTCATCCTCGTCCTCGCCGCGCTCGGCTCGCTCGGCGCCACTGCGGTCGGCTGGTTGCTTGCCTGGAGCGGCGGTTATCAGGGCGAGACCGTGATGAACCACCTCTGGGGCGGCATCGCGCTGAGCGGGTGCTGCCTGCTACTCCTCGCCCTACGGCCGAGCTACATCACGCGCGAGGGCTTCGTCTTCGCGCGGCTGCTTTATATTCCCATGCTCGTCGTCACCCTCGGTGTGATGTCGTGGACGAGTCACCAGGGCAGCGTCATCACGCACGGCGACGACTACCTCACGAAACACATGCCCGGAGGCGTGCGCTCCTTCTTCGGCATCGCCCCCGCCCACGGTGCGAAAACCGCGACCACCTCGCCCGCTGGAGCTGATCCCGCGACCGTTAAAACCAACGCGACGGCAGCCGCACCCGACTCATTCTACGTGAGCCAGATCGCGCCGATCATCGAGAAAAACTGCGTCGCCTGTCACAAGCCCTCCAAGCACAAAGCCAACCTCCGCATGGATACCTACGCGTTGCTCATGGAAGGCGGCGACAGCGGTCCGCCCGTCGTCGCCGGCTCGCTCGAGAAGAGCGACCTCTACCGCCGCATCACGCTGCCGACCGACGACGAAGAGTTCATGCCCACCGACGGCAAACCCGCCCTTAGCGCCGCTCAGATCAAGCTCATCGCCGAGTGGATCACCGCCGGCGCGAAGCCGTAGGAGGACTCGCGTAACAATCCGAGGTCGGCCGCGCGCGGCTATGCGCGAGGTGCCCTCGAAAAACAGCCGCTCGCGGAGCGCACGCCCACCACCAACCGGCGGCAGTCTGATACCAACGTCAGTTGAGTTTTTGTCTAAGGTAGCTGCGAGCGCCAGCGAGTGGCGGTGGACCGTGCGCGCCGCGCGCGGCTATGCGCGTGGTGCCCTCGAAAAACAGCCGCTCGCGGAGCGCACGCCCACCACCAACCGGCGGCAGT
>JANXLP010000739.1 GCA_025355125.1 Opitutaceae bacterium
CGCTGACCGAAGAGGGCGTGGAACTTGGGCGCCGGCTCTTTGGCGACCGCCGGCTCTCTGCGCGCGACACGCAGAGCTGTGCGACGTGTCATCGGGCGGAGCTGGCGTTTTCAGACGGCAAGGCGTTGAGCATCGGGGCGGACGGCGTGCCGGGAACGCGCAATTCTATGCCGCTGTTCAATCTCGCGTGGAACTCGAGCTACGCGTGGGACGGATCGAAACCGCGACTGCGTGACCAGGCGTTGGGGGCACTTACGGGCGCGGTGGAGATGCACGCTGAGCCGGCGGTGGTCGTGGCCAGGCTCGGGCGCGATCCCCGGGTGCGGGCGGATTTCGCGACGGCGTTTGGCACGCCGGAGGTGACGGTGGAGCGCATCGGTCTGGCGCTCGAGCAGTTCATGCTGACGCTGGTTGCGGGCGACTCGAAGTTCGACCGCGCGCTGCGCGCCGAGGCACAACTCAGCGATGAGGAGAAAAAGGGCTTCGAGCTTTTCGCGGGCGAATACGATCCGGCGCGCGGGCGGCGCGGGGCGGATTGTTTCCATTGTCACGGTGGGGCGCTGTTTTCGGATTTTGGGTTTCGGGACAATGGGCTCGGGGCAATTGGGGCTGATGCGGCGCGGGCGGGAGTGACGGGGCGCGTGACGGACGCGGGAAAATTTAAGACACCCTCGCTACGCAACGTCGCGCTGACGGCGCCCTACATGCACGACGGCCGGCTCGGCACGTTGGAAGAAGTGGTCGCGCACTACGACCACGGCGTCAGCCGCACCGCGACGCTCGATCCGAATCTCGCGAAACATCCCGATGCGGGGCTGCAACTCACGACGGAGGAGCAGCGGGCGCTCGTGGCGTTTTTGCGGACGCTGACGGATGCGAAGTTCGAGGCCTCGTCAGGAGGAAAGCGGCGGCAGGGCGAGGATTGAAGCCGAGCCAAACGGATCACGGCGCGTCGCTGAGGCGGGCGCCGATGGGGGCGAGTTCGTCGAGGCGGTCGGCGGGCTGGGCGGCGGCCCAAGTGATGCCGCGGAAGGCGAGGAGGCGGAAGATCGGGTCGTCGAAGGTCCAGTTGTAGTGGCCGGGGAGGGCGACGAAGATGCGGCCGGGGCCGACGGTGCGGGTCCAGAGTTGCGGGCGGAGGGCGCCGTCTTCTTCGGCGCTGGCGAGGAGTTTTACGTCGGCGGGATCGCCGACGAGATTCCAGTAGGTTTCGTCGATCAGTTTCTCGCGGGTGAAATTCGTGGGGGCGAAACCGCGCGCGAGCGGGTGGTCATGAAAAACGAGGTCGACGGGGCCGTGGCGGTATTTGGTGAGCTTGGAATTGCTCGCGATCCCGAGGCGGCGTGCGAAATCGGGGGCGGCGAGGCGGGCCTCGACGGCCCAGTGAAAATACACGGCGCCGCCCCCGCGCGCGAGGTAGGCGTCGAGCTCGCGGGCGCGGTCGTCGTTCCAGCCGGGGTTGTTGTTGGAAAAACAAATCACGTCGGCGCGGGCGAATTGTTCGGCGCTGGGCCAGATGTGCGCGGTGTTGACGGTGACGCCGTCGGCGAGGGCGAGGAGCTTGCTCCAGCGGGCGCGCCATTGCGGGTAGTCGTGTTCGCCTTTGCCGTGATCCTTGGGGCCATCGACGAGAAGAATGTTGAACGGTTTCGCGGGTGCGGCGGGGGCGGAGGTGGCGAGTTTTTTCACGACGGCGTCGAACTCGGCGCGGGCGCGGGGCGGAGGCGGGAGGGTTTTGCCTTCGATGGGCGCGGGTTCGAGGGGCGAGGTGAGGAGAAACGTCATGAGGTCGCGGACCTGCGTGGCGTCGAGCGAGGCGAGGAGGCCTTCGGGCATGAGCGAGCGGAGCGCGGCACGGGTGGTGCGAACGCTGGCGCGCGGGACGGTGCGGATGTTGCCGGCGGCGTCGGCGACGCGGAGTTCGGTGGCGGTTTCGCTGACGATGCTACCGGTTAGCGGCGGGGTGCCGTCGGCGAGTTCGACGGTGAACGCGGGGTAGTCGGGATTGATCGCGGAGCTGGGCTCGAGGATGTCGCGGAGTGTGCTGGCGTAGTCGCGTTGCACGAGATGGGAGAGGTCTGGGCCGATCTGCGGGCCTTCGCCGCGCACGCGGTGGCAGCGGGCGCAGGCGAGTTGTTCGCTGTGAAAAAGGCGACGGCCGCGGAGCCAGTTGCCGCCGGCGATTTCCGGGATGACGCGCTCGACGTCGGGTGCGGGGGGCGTGGTGTCGCGGGCGGCCCACGGGAGTTTGAAACGATGGAGCGGGAGCGGACGCGCGATGTCGGGTTGGGCAGGGCGCGTCCAAGTGGCGGAGGTGTCGGCGGGTGCGCCAGGGCCGGTGGCGATGGTCGCGGTGACGGGCGACCAGTCGTCGGCGACCATCGTGCCAAACGTGGTCGCGAGGGGGCGGAGGGTGAGCGGGGCGGCACCGGGGAGGCGGGCGGTGAGTTCTTCGCGGGCGGGCTCGTAGTCGAGTTTTGCGCCGGGCTGCACGGCGGGCTGGAGGAGGGAGTTGACGTCGAGCTGCGTGCGGAGCGTGAGGCGGCCGGGCTTGGCGGCGAGGGACCAAAGCGAGTAGTGGTCGGCGCTGCCGACGGTGAAGGCGCGCGACACGGCGAGGTCGGGGTGCGGGAGCCAGCCGCTCCAGGTTTCGCCGCCGGTGGTGGCGGTCCAGGTGGCGGCGACGCCGTGGTTTTGGACGTGCAGCTCGATGTCGTCATAGTTGCCGGGGGGATTCGGGGCACGGTCGGCGGGCGCGGTGACGTTGGGAATGCGCACGGCGTAGCTTAGTTCGGCGGTGCGCGGAGCGGTGCGGAGAATGAGCGTGCGGCGGTCGGGGGTGATGCCGGCGGATTGGACGGCAAGGTCGAAGCGCGGGGCGGTGAGTTGATCCTTCACTACTTGATAGGGCGGACGCATGGTTTCGAAACGGTCGCCGGGCATGACGAATTTTCCGGCGGTGACGGCGCTGCGTTTCGCGAGGTCGCGGAGGGCCGCGGGATCGAGGGGGCGGTCGAAGGCGACGCGGATCTCGTTGGGACTCGCGCTCCACGTAGCGACGGGCTGCGGAGCGGCGCGGTCGGTGTAGCGGATGAGGAAAAGTTTTCCGGCACCGTTTGGGCCGGTGCCCCAATCGGGTTTACCGGTGTGGCAGGCGACGAGCAGATCTCCCTGCGGGGTGACGCAGGCATCGACGGTGAGAAAGTTAAGGCAGGCGATGAGGTGGTTCTGCGCGACGTAGCCGGCGGCGGTTTTGCTGAGCTGCGTGCGGTAGATTTTTCCGCGCGATTCGCCGGTCACGAGGGCGTCGCCGGTCCAGGAGGCGGGGCCGAAGACGGGGCCGCCGTTGACGGATTCGTTGAAATTCAGACCGCAGGCGCTCTGGTGCTGCGGGCCGTAGTCGAAGGTGCTGGGCTCGTCGAAGACCTCGGGGAGGTGGACGGGATGGCGCGGCGGAAACCCGTAGTGGCGGCCGGGCTGGAGGTGGAGGAGCTCGTCGAAGGCATTGCCGTTGGGCATCCACGTGGCGCCCTCCTGTTCGGAGCCGAAGAGATCGCCGTGGCGGTTGAAGGCGAGGGCGACGGTGAAGCGCGTGCCGGTGCAAAACGTTTCGCGGCGGGAAAAATCGGCGGAGATTTTTTGGATTGTCGAGCGTTCAGACGTCACGCGGAACTGAGACTGGCCCTGCTCATTGAGGAGGTAGGCTTTG
Organism: Opitutaceae bacterium; assembly: GCA_025355125.1. Lineage (GTDB taxonomy): Bacteria > Verrucomicrobiota > Verrucomicrobiia > Opitutales > Opitutaceae > Tous-C4FEB. The sequence goes on from JANXLP010000739.1 coordinate 3,710, forward strand.
TTGTAGGCCTCGACGCCGAGGGCGAAGTAGATGTTGCCTTCGCGATCGAGGGCGCAGCCGACGGCGTCGACGTTTTGCGGGATCTCCTTCCAGCCGGTGGCGACGATGACTTCTTCGTCGGCGCGGCCGTCGCCGTCTTTATCGACGATGAGCGAGAGTTTGCCCTTCGAGGGGACGAAGATGCCTTCGCCGCGCGCGTAGCCGGGAGGCGTGAGCGCGAGACCGATGGGACCACGGAGGGAGCCGGAGCCGTCCCAGAAAAGGTCGGCGTGATCGGGCGCGCCGTCGCCATCGGTGTCGGAGAGGAGCCAGATCTTTCCGTTGTAGCCGACGGCGTAGCATTTGCCGTCGGGGCGGTATTTGATCGAAGTGAGATTGGTGAGCGCGAGTGGGAGTTCGCGGGCGGTGAAGCCGGGAAGAAGCGATTGGACGGCGGGCGCGTCGGGGAGGACGAAGGCGGGGGGCGGAGGCGGCGGGGTGGGCGCAGCGGCTTTTTTTATGGTCGGCGGCGGCGTGGCGGTGGGCGACTGCGCGAACGCGGAGGTGGCGGCGAGCAGGGCAATGGCGTGGAGCAGCAGCCGGCGGGGGTATCGCATGGATGCAATTCAGTGCGGCGACGGGTCTGACGACGAGAGAGAAGATGAATCAGGGCCGCGCAAGTGGGCCACGTGGGCGAAGTGAAATACGCTCGCGGGAATCGTAGGATTCTCTGGCCGGAGTCGGGGGTTGGGCAAAAACTTGGAAACTCGGTGGTCGCGGGGCGGCCGGCGTTCTTTATCGCACCACCGATTTACCCGATCCCGCGACCGGGCGGAGACTAGCGGTTTGGCATCGAGGTGAGCGGCATGATCTTCGGTCTCGGCACAGCGGGCGGTGGAAGGTGTTTTTTTCGGGCGACAGGAAAAAGCCGTTGAGTGGGATAAAGAGGAGAATAGAGTTGAGGATGTAGTTGGGAGTTGAAGCGCGGGCTGCGGGTGGGCGCTGAATGACCATTTTTCCGGGGCTGGGCGAGGGGCCGTGATTGTGCTCTCTTCCGCTCACTGGTTCCGAGCGCGGTTAGCGCCCGGCCATTTAGCCCTATGAGAAAATTTCTGTGTCTGGTCGTTTTTGCTTTTGTATGTGGGTCCGCGCGTGGCGCCGAGAGTGTGCTCACGGCGGCGCAGACGCTCGGGTCGATGGAAAATTTTCCGCGCTTCATGGTGCCAGGAAAGGAGAAGGAGATGGCGGCGCTCAATGCGATGCACCGGCTGCATTATCCGCCGGTGTGGCTCGATTATCCGCACCGCGATCCGCAGGGCGCGCTCTGCACGCTGTGGGACGAGTGGCTCACGGCACCGTGCTTGTGGGCGGACACGGCGGGCATCCTCGTGTGCGATGGCAAGGTCACCATCACGCAGCGGCTGAAAAATTCGTTTCACCACAAGATCATCGATGCCGAGGGTTACGTCGCGACGCATCAGCACGAGGGCATCGGGCATGAACTCGGTTGGCCGTTTCCCTATTGGATCAAAAGCGAGGGCGGGAAGGGCGTGCATTTCTCCGCGG
>JANXLP010000003.1 GCA_025355125.1 Opitutaceae bacterium
ATTGGTCGGGTTCTGCGATTTCTTCCTTAGCACTGCCCTTGATCAGGTAGAATACATGGCGTCCCTCCTTCAACTGGATGCGATGCAGGATCGCATCATGCGCTATTCCCAATACCTGCGAACCATGAAAGATGCCCCCGAGGAACTCGGTGTGCTCATGCGCGAGATATTTTTGCGCGGCTCAGTCCCTCGCGGCGAAGCTCCCCGGTTGCTACAAATGCCTGCAAGAACTGCGCGTAGACGTGTTGCTGAGTTCATCGCTCAAGGGTGGATCTGTTCGGAATCTTCCCTGTCGCCGCTGACGCTCAAATATTCGAGTGGATCGGTCGGATACCTCTTTCCGAAGCTTTATCCTGAGAGTGTCGAACTGAGCCCGCCGTGAAGTGCACGCCTTGCGTGTCTCATTCGCCGACTATCGTAAGCGCCCCACGCTCAGGCTACGCGGCCAGGCGCTTTGGGTTTCTGAACCTTGCGGCTCCGGCACCCGCTCAACAGTGGCGTAGTCCAACCCGATCAGGGCTTCGTGAGACGCTAATCGAAAGAAAATCGAGTCGGGCTGGACAATATCCAACCATGTTTGAAATCAGGATGCGCTGGGTTCAGGAGGCAATTCCGCTCTCAAGCCAGCACCGCGCTCGGCATAAGCAAACCCGCCGACGAGCCCTACGCCAACCAGGCATTCCTGCCCGATTGCCCGAGTTACCTCGAGAAAGCAGCCCAGTCCTCGAGCAATAAACGATAATGCGGCCGCGCGTGTGCCAGCGGCCATCTACATGGAGCCCGCCTCGTCCGCTGAAGGCGTCAGAGCCAGAGAGAGCTAGAAGTTGCAGCCATCTATGGCGCCGCCACCATGAGCTCATCGTCGAAGAGGCGAACCGAGCCCGCTGGCGTGGCTTTTTCGTAGGTGGCGTGATCCCAGAGCGTGGAGTGGCGAGTGAGCATCATGTTTGCGAGCGTGGGAGTATGTGTCGGCCATAGCACAACACATGGGGCTTGGGTGTGGCGTGAAGTATAGCGAATTCCGTCAAATCTCTTTGGATGATCGTGGAGTCTTTGGGCGAAGCGGCGGGGACGCTCGATTTCACCCGTGTAAAGGGTCGCGAGGTCCATCCCGATTTTTTTCGCGCTCCCTTCCGTTGAGAGATCATATACCGTGAATACAAGTTCTACGGGCGTCCTTGCATAGACGCGGTCGACCAACGCTTGCTTCGAATAGACAGTCGGGATCATCGACTCCTTCCCCGAGGCAATGTCATCACCGTAGATTTCGTAGAAAGAAGTTGCCGGGTTGTCTGCGAGATAGAGGCACTTCACCCCGCAGATCTCCGGAGTGAGGCGTCCCGTTTTCGAGGCATGAAACACGTTCGCGGAGGTCAGATGCGCTTCCCAGCGCAGGTTCCACCAACCATCGGGGAGGCGCACGCGCGTCCCGAGCAGCTCAAGCTGGTTGAATTCAGCCGCCCCGAGCGGCCACCTTAGCGGGCGGGAGATGGCGGACTACTCGGCCGATTCGAGAGCGAGATTCACGACCTGACGGATATTATTTTCGTTCGGGCTACGCAGAAGGTCAACCGGACGCTTCCCGCCTAACCGCGCACTCGGGTTAAGGAAGAATGTGAATGGGAGCAGGTCGTGGAAGTGTGGGTGCTGGCGGAGAACCTTAACTGTCTCGCGGATGCCTGGGAGAATTCCACCTTTCTCCGAAAATTGCCACTTCGGGAAAAGCATGTTTCCGAGACCGTCCTTCACGACAATGATGTGGCCGAGGCGCGCGGCTTTTCGGACTGCCTCGTCGGTCGCGGGTTTCCGGCCACCGTAAAGCCCCGCCGCCTCTTTGCTTGAAGCGACGCCCCCTTCTTGGCCGATAAGACTCTGGAAGCCGATCTTAGCAGAGGAATCCTTTGCGGCCTGCCTTCCGTAGGCTCCGAACATGGCTTTCACAAAAGCCGCGGAGAGGGCTTCGGGTGAGGCCCCGTTCTCTTTGGCGGCGCGCAGCAATGGCACGACGGTTTCTTCAAAAACGTTCGGCATTGTGGCTGTTGTCATGGGGATAGAGTTGGTTAGGTTGTCGGATTGAAAATTATTGCAACATGCACAACCACAATCGAAACTCAAACGTATTAGATCGCACGGTGCGGCGGCGGTCCGGCCACCCTCGATGAACCTACTCACGCCGTTTCTTACAGGGCGATCCGATGAAGCAGCATTTCTGATCACATCACGTTACCGTGTGCGACGCCTTCGAGGGCATGCGCGATGGCCACCCGGAGACAGAACAATCGGGCTTATGGTTGATGGATTCGTCCTGGAAAATCGCTACTACTTCCAGCGCCGCATCCCAGCCGTCCGAGGAGCGGCCCAGTTCTGCCTAACATGAGGAACGTGGAACTGGGAACGGCTTATATGCCGGGGTTCGAATCCCCGTGGGGACGCCATCTTAACTCTTTAGCAATAAGGAGTGCTATTTCCTGACATCGGATTTGCCAGTTGACGTGGCAAATCGGTCATGAATCAAGCTACATCGTTCGTCATCTCAGAATTCACGAATCCCTCCGGGGAAATCGTTTGTCGGGTCGCCGGTTGGCTGGATGGGAAACGCGTTCGCAGAAACTTCGCGACGCGCGCCGAGGGCGAAGCCGAGCGTCAGGTTCTCGAAGTGCAGCGGCTCAAAACGGAGACGGGCATCCGCACGGCCGCCACGCGGCTGGAAGATGCTCAACTCCACGAAGCCGAGGCGGCGCTTCGGCGGCTGGTCCGCCAGCCGCGTTCGCTTTCCTTCTACCTCGATTTTGCGCTCACGAACTACCGCGAGCCGGAAAAGCAAAAGCCGCTGGCCGACGCTGTGGCGGATTACGTCACGTCGAAGGAGCACGAGTTCGCGCAGGATCAAATCTCGATCCCGCAGATGTCGCGGATTCGTTGGGACCTGAAACGGCTGGTAGAATATCTGCCCGGCAAGACCGTCGCTGAACTCACGGTGGCCGGCTTGGTCGCGTTTCTGGAAGTGGGCCGGCGCGGCATGAAAACCTACAACAACCGGCGCGGCATTCTTTCGACCTTCATCAAGTTCGCGTTTCAACGCGGATGGATTGCGGAGAATCCGATTGGCAAGGTGCCGCATTACCGCATCCGCCGCAAACGGGGGGTGGCGCTGACGTTCACGGCGGCGCAAGCCCGCGCGCTCATGGAGCACGTCGAAACCTGCGACGGTGGCCGCTGGGTGCCTTACTTTGCGCTGTGCCTCTTCGCCGGCATCCGGCCCGGTGTGCCGCACGGCGAGATCACGAAGCTCAAGCCCGACGCGGTGAATCTGGAGGAGGGCATGATTCACGTTTCCGCCGCCGTCTCGAAAGTGCGCGAGCCTCGCAAGGTGACCATTGCGCCCAATCTCGCGGTCTGGCTCCGGGCCTACCCGCTGGAAAAATTTCCGATCATCACGGGGAATTTCAAAAAGCGGCGGGAGAAGTTCGTGAAAGAATTCGGCCTCACGCACGACGTGCTCCGGCACACGTTCATTTCAATGTTCGTCGCGAAATTTCGTTCCATCGGCGAAGCGTCGATTCAGGCGGGCAATTCGGAAAGCATCATCCGCAAACATTACCTCGACTTGAAAACCACCAAGGAAGCCGAGGAGTTTTACGGCATCATGCCCAAAAAGGGCGAGGGCATCGCAACGGAGACAGTCGCGTTTCCGCCGCTGCGCCTCGCGGATTGATCGCTCCCGTTGACGTGCAACCAAGGTCATGGAAACGCTACTATCTCCCCCCGTTGGAAATCAGTTCATGGATATTCTCGGCCTTCGCCTGTGCGGGATATTCCCGGCGGGCAAAGAGCCTTCGGTGCGCACGCTGCGGGAATGGACGAAGCTCCGGCGCATCCCGCATCACCGCATCGGCCATTTCGTCTATTACGATCCGTCCGAGGTCTCCGTGCATATCCGCACGAAACTGAAGGTGCCGGCCCGAGGTTGATCTCCGCCGCCGCAGTCACGCCGCACTGGTTTTTACGGTGCGGCGTTTTGCTTTCGGAAAATCGGCAACACGTGTTGCCGAATAGGGCCTCCGCTCGGGGTGCCGAACGCTGGCCCTATTTTGAAACGAAGGACGGGAGTAAGGTGGCGGCGAACCAAAATCCACCCATGAAAAATAACAATGATTCGTTCTTCGTCGAAGCTCTCGACTCCCGCCAAGAAGCCCGCGCCCTCACCCTCGAAGCCATTTGCCGTCTCCTAATCTGGATGGCCGATGAGCCGAGCATCGAAGATCGCGGACTGCGCACCTCGGTCGCGCTTTACTGCATCCGGCCCGACCTGATCGACGGCGAGACCCTCGCCCGCATCGGCGACG
>JANXLP010000011.1 GCA_025355125.1 Opitutaceae bacterium
CGAAGGCGTCGCCATGGAACTCGACGACTGTGCTTTCCCGCTGCTCAAAGGCATCGTCCAAACCTCCGATGCCTCCGTCGGCTTCAAAGATGCCAACTGGTGCCTCCTCGTCGGCGCCAAACCCCGCGGCCCCGGCAAGGAGCGCGCCGATCTCCTCAAGGACAACGGCGCCATCTTCATCGCCCAGGGCAAGATCATCGACGCCGTCGCCGCCGCCGATGCCCGCATCGCCGTCGTCGGCAATCCCGCCAACACGAATTGCATGATCGCCGCCTCGCAGGCCAAGCGCCTCCCGCCCGAGCGCTTCACCGCGATGGTCCGCCTCGATCAAAATCGCGCCCAGACCCAGCTCGCGAAAAAAGCCGGCGTCGATCTCACCGCCGTGAGGGACATTTTCATCTACGGCAACCACAGCCCCACGATGTTCCCCGCCTTCGCCCACGCCACGATCAACGGCGCGCCCGCCACCTCCGTCATCACCGACAGCGCCTGGCTCCAGGGTCCGTTCTGCGAGACCGTCGGCAAACGCGGCGCCGCCATCATCGCCGCCCGCGGCCTCTCCTCCGCCGCCTCCGCCGCCAACGCCCTTGTCGATCACGTCCGCTCGCTCGTCACCCCCGGCGCGATTCACTCCATCGCCGTTAAATCTGAAGGCCGCTACGGTTTCGACGCCAACGTCTGGGCCGGTATGCCCGTCCGCACCACGACTCCCGGCAGCTACGAAGTCATCGAAGGCTACGCCATGGATGACTTCGCAAAATCCAAGATCGCCGCGACCAACAAAGAGCTCGCCGAAGAGCGCGCCTTCGTGGCCGACATGATCAACTGATCACAATGGGGGCGCGGCCGCCCCCGGCCGCTTTTCGGAAAGTAGGGCGCGGTCTCAGACCCGCCCTTTTTTTTCCATAGAATCCGCAACTCCAATTCCGATCTTTCACCCCACTCCTCACACCTCCGCCAACTCAAACCGCCGCGTCGGCGCCACGAATTCTTCCTGCGCCGCGACGAGCAAGATCTCCCGCGACCCGGCGTCCTGCGTGCGCTTGAGCAGCCCGTAAATACTCGCCGCCGCCTCCGCCAACGCCGTCCCCGCCGCGCGCGTCCGCAGGTAATGCACGAAAAACAGCGCCGCGATCGCATCGCCCGCCCCGTTCACACTCAACGCCAGGCGCGGCGTCCGCACCCGCCAAAACCGCCCCGCCTCGCCCACCATCAGATCGACCGCATCCGCCGGCGTTTCCTGCGTCACGACCGACGTCACCAACACCACGCGCGGCCCGAGCCCGCGCACCGTTTCGATGGCGGCCTTCACCGCTTCGACCGTCGTGCTCGCGGTGCCCGCCAGATAGTCCAACTCGAAATGATTCGGCGTGATGATGTCCGCCACCGGCACCGCGTGCGCCTTCATGAATTCCGGAATCCCCGGCCGCACAAAAATTCCCCGCCCCACATCACCAAAAACCGGATCGCAGCAATACAGCGCCCCCGCATTCGCCGCCCGCACCCGCCGCACCGCGCCCAAAATCGCGTGCCCGATATCCGGCGAGCCCATGTAGCCCGAGAGCGCGCCATCGCATTTCGGCAACACCCCACGATCCGCGATGCCTTCCATCAGTTCGTCGATCGAGAGGCCGTCAAACACGCGCCCCTTCCACGTGCCGTAACCCGTGTGATTTGAAAATTGCACGGTGTGAATCGGCCACACTTCCACACCGAGCCGCTGCATCGGAAACACCGCCGCATCGTTGCCCACATGCCCGAAGGCCACATGCGATTGGATCGAAAGGATGTTCATAGTTGGAAAATGAGAGAGCCGCCAACACCTGTCATAGCCGTTTTCATGCTAGGTGAAAGCCTGTCCAAAAATCTTTCCGCACGGATGCCGCTCACCCGCAGGCCAACCCCCATCAGCTCGGTTTCTCCGCTTTCCCCTCTCCGCTTTAGGCCCCGCACCCTTGCCCTTCACTCCTCGCCCTTCGCCCCACTAAAGCATCCCCGCCAACACCCGCACCTTCGTCAGCCCAAACGCCCGCCGCAGTTCCGCAAAGCCCGCGACCAGTTCCCGCGGCGAGCCCTTCCGCGCAAAACGCATTTCCAACGTCGCCCCGTCGCACACCACCTCCGCATCCACGCCCGCCGCGTGCAACGTGCACTGCCGGCAGTCCGACGGATATTCCACGCTAAGCCCGACGCCCGCCGCCTCATCCTTCGCATCGAGCCCCTCGACCGCATCGATCACCGCTTCCACGCGCACACCTTTCTTCAACGCAAAAACCAGCGCCGAAAATTGCCCCGCAAACAACCCGTCAAACTCCGCCACCTCGATCAGCTCCGCATTGCGCAAGCTGTGCAGCGTGCGCGTCACGAGATAACTCCCCGGGTCCGCCGCATCCAACACGTAGCCCAGCTCCAACACAAAATCCCGCGCCGTCAGCACCGCCGTCGGACTCGCGACCTCCAACGACAACTGCGCCCGCTTGTAACCCAGCGCCGCCTTGGCCGCCTGGAAAAACTTCTCCCCTTCCTCCGCCAGTTCCTCCGCGCAAAGTTTTCCGAGAAACGCACTCGTCGCCGCGTTCACCGCATCAGGCACCGTGTGGTGCGATTTCTTGAAACCCGCCAGCGCCTTCACGGCTCCGCCGCCGCGCCCCACCAGACTGACTTCGCTGATAAATGATCGCGGATTCTCCGCCGATTTTCCCATGTGCCCGATTCAGTCCACGCCATCCCTCCGCGCCACTCCAAAAGTAGGGCGCGGTCTCCGACCCGCCCTCTCAAGCCACTTCCACGCCCGTCCCCCGTCGCATTCACCCGCAAAAAAGGGCCGACCTTCGCCCGCCCTTTGGTTCCGAAAGTAGCGGCGGGCCTCCGGGCCCGCCGTCCGTCCTCGCACTCACGCCGCCGTCGTCCGCGAGGTCTTTTTGACGAGAGCCACGATGCCCAGCACCACAGCAACCGGCACCCAGATTGGCGAGAGCGCGACCGCGACAATCAACGCCACGGCCACCACCGCCGCTGCGACCGAGAGGCCAAGGGTCGCCAGCACGCCCACCGCCGCGATCAAGAGACAGCCCGCGAGCAACAGCCCGCCGATACCCACGCCGCCGATCACCAATAGAACGGGGAGGAGTTTAACAACGATGACCGCCGCGATGAGGATCAGGAGAACTTTAAGGAAGGTTTTCATGCCTCAATAACCCACCAACCCCCGAAAAGTTGCACCCGTCCTCCGCTCCCTCTGCTAAACCATCCGCCCTCCTCCATTTCTGCTTTTCGCGTATTTCGTGTGTTTCGCGGGCCCTCCTCCGCCTTTCCCATTTTCCCATTCCCGCTTCCGTGTATTCCGTGTGTTCCGTGGGCACTCCCTCCTCCTCCGCCAGCTCAGCGTCTCCCGCCTCCGCACCCATCCCCGTCGTCTGCGCCGTGCTCGAAGACGGCACCGGCCGCATCCTCATCGCGCAACGTCCCGCCGACAAACATCTCGGCCTGCTCTGGGAATTTCCCGGCGGCAAGGTCGAGCCCGGCGAACCCCCCGCCGCCGCCCTCCTCCGCGAGCTCACCGAAGAACTCGGCTGCACCGCCGTTATCACCCGCACGCTCGAGCCGTTCCTGCACGACTACACGCGCGTCGTGATTGAAATGTTTCCCTTCGTCTGCCACCTCGCACCCGACAGTCCCGCGCCCGCCGCCCTCGAACACGTCGAGATCCGCTGGGTCCTGCCCAAAGAACTCACCGCCTTTGCCCTCGCCCCCGCCGACTGGCCCGTCGTCGCCCGCTACCGTTCCAACCCCGATCCCTGCTGCTCCCACCACTCATGATCCGTGGCCGCTTGATCCTCTCTTTTCTCCTCCTCGGCCCCGCGCTCACCTTCGTCCCCGCGCAAACTCCCCCCGCCGTTCCGCGCCTCGCCCCCGCGCTCGCCCAACTCGACCGCGCCTACGCCGATCTCGCCGCCGAGCGCCACATCCCCGGTCTCGTTTACGGCGTCCTCCTCGACGGCCATCTCGTCCACACCCGCGCCCTCGGCCTCGCCAACGTCGCGGAAAAAATCCCCGCCGCCGCCGACACCCGCTTCCGCATCGCTTCGATGACGAAAAGCTTCACCGCCCTCGCGATCTACAAACTCCGCGACGCCGGCCAGCTCGCCCTCACCGATCCCGTCGCCAAATATCTCCCCGAGTTCCGCGCCGTCACTCCGCTCACCACCGACGCCGCGCCGATCACGATTCATCATCTCCTCACCATGACCGCCGGCTTCCCCGAGGATAATCCCTGGGGCGACCGCCAGCTCGCCGTCACCCCCGCCGCGCTCACCGATTTCATCCGCTCCGGGCTTTCCCTCTCCAACGCCCCCGGCATCGGCTACGAATACAGCAACCTCGGCTTCGCCCTCCTCGGCCAGATCGTCACCCGCGTCGCCGGCGAGCCCTACCAAACCTACATCACCCGCGAATTCCTCCAACCCCTCGGCATGAAAGCTACCGTCTGGGAATACTCCGAGGTCCCGCCCGCCAAACTCGCCCTCGGCTACCGTTGGGAAAACAACGCCTGGCGCCTCGAGCCCATGCTCCACGACGGCACCTACGCCGCGATGGGCGGCATCCTCACCACCCTCGACGACTTCGCGCGCTACGTGTCATTTCATCTCTCTGCCTACCCCGCGCGCGACGACCCCGACACCGGTCCGCTCCGCCGCGCCACGCTCCGCGAGATGCACCAGCCCGCCGTCGTCGCCTCCGTCACCGACGCGAAATCCCTCGCCGGCGAGCCCCGCCCCTTCGTGACCGCCTACGCCCACGGCCTGCGCTGGAGCATGGATTCCACCGGCCTCGTCAACATCGGCCACAGCGGCGGCCTCCCCGGCTTCGGCAGCAACTACCGCTTCTATCCGACCCTCGACCTCGCGATCATTTCCTTCGCCAACCTCACCTACGCGCCCATGTCGGCAGCCAATAACAAGGTCGCCCCCTTCCTCATCGAACAAGCCGCGCTCCCCGCCCGCCCGATTCCCACCAACGAAATCCTCCTTACCCGCCAACGCGCCCTCGTTGACCTCCTCACCACCTGGGACGCCCAACTCGGCGCCGCCGTCCTCGGCGAAAATTTCTTCCTTGATCGCGACCGCGCCGACTGGATCACGTTCTCCCGCGACGTCCTCGCCCGCTCCGGCCACATCGTGACCACCGGCCAGCTCCGCCCCGAAAACCAACTCCGCGGCACCTTCACCCTCACGTGCGAAAAAGGCCTGATAGATGTCTTCTTCACCCTCACCCCCGAAGCCACGCCCAAAGTCCAACAACTCCGCCTCACCTACCGCCCACTCACGCCCTAGTCCGTTCCCCTCCTTCTCCCCTTTTCCGTGTATTTCTTCGGCAACCTCTCCGGTCCCTCTCCGCTTTTCGTGTGTTTCGTGGTAAAAAACCTTCTCTCCGTTTCCTGATTTCGAGAGCTCCAGATTCCCCGCTCTCTTTTCCGTGTCTTCCGTGTGTTCCGTGGGCACCCCCTCCGATCCGCCTCCGCTTTTCGTGTCTTTCGTGTGTTTCGTGGTAAAAAATTCCTTCTCCGTTTCCTGATTTCCTGAGTTCCAGATTCCCCACCCCATGAATTTCCCCCGCCTCCTCCCCCTTCTCCTCGCCCTCGCCACCCTACCCTTCGTCACTCCGGCCCACGCCCAACCCGCACCCGCCGCCGCGCCAAAGCCGGCCTCAGCCTACACGCGCACCGAGGACGTCGTTTACGGCCGCAAGTTCGGCACCGCTCTCACGCTCGACGTCTTCCAACCCACCACCGTCGCGGCCAACGGTTTCGCGATCATCGCCCTCGTCAGCGGTGGCTGGAAATCCTCTCACGAAGGCGTGAGCCCCGGCGCCTACGCACCTTACCTCGCGCGCGGCTACACCGTCTTCGCCGTCGTCCACGGCTCGCAGCCCAAGTTCATCCTCGCCGAGATCGTGCCCGACATTCACCGCGCCGTCCGCTTCATCCGCAAAAATGCCGCCCGTTGGTCCATCGATCCCGCCCACCTCGGCATCACCGGCTCCAGCGCCGGCGGCCACCTCTCGCTCACGATGGGCACGCAAGGCGGCCCCGGCTCACCCGACGCCAAAGACCCCATCGACCGCGAAAGCAGCGCCATCCAAGCCGTCGCGTGCTTCTATCCGCCCACCGATTTCCTCAACTACGGTCGCGACGGCGAAATCGCCGTCGGCGTCGGCATCCTCCGCGAATACGTCCCCGCCTTCGGCCCCGACGCGCTCACGCCCGAAGGCCGCCAAAAACTTGGTGAGTCGCTTTCGCCCGTCCGCTTCGTCACCGCCACCTCCGCCCCAGCCCTGATCATCCACGGCGACGCCGATCCCCTCGTGCCGATCCAACAATCCCAACTCTACGTGACCCGCGCCACCGCCGCCGGCGCCATTGCCCAACTCGTCACCCGCCCCGGCGCCGAGCACGGCGGCAAGACCTGGACCACCATCACCGCCGACCGCACCCTCATCGCCGACTGGTTCGACCACTACCTCCGCGGCCTGCCGCTCTCCCTGAAATAATCCGAAACCCACCACCCGTGAATCGCGCGAAGAAACGCGCATACGCCCGCACACATCCCTTCACGTTCAATTCGCACCCATTCGCATAATTCGCCGGCAAAAAACTCCTGGCTTCCCTGCTTCCGAATTCCCCGTTCCTGATTTCCTGATTTCCAGATTCCCTACTCCATTCTTCTCCCCCGTCTTGTTTCCGTGTCTTCCGTGTGTTCCGTGGGCACTCCTCCCCTCCTCCGCTCCGTTTCCGACTTTCGTGTATTTCGTGTGTTTCGTGGTTAAAAAATTCCATCTCCCTTCCCCATGACCCCTCCCGCCCTCACCCGCCGAGCCTTCCTCGCCCAATCCGCCCTCGCCGCCGCCGCGCTCACGCTCGCGCCCCGCGCCTTCGCCGCCGCCCAGCCCACGCCTTCGCCCACGCCGGCCCACAACCCCATCATCGCGTTCTCGAAACCGTTTCAAAAATTCACCGCCGAACAAACTGCCGACTACATCGCCGACATCGGCTGGGACGGCATCGAATGCCCGGTTCGCGCCAAGGGCCAGATCGAGCCCGAGCGCGCCGCCGATGAAGTCCCGCTCTTCGCCGCCGCTCTCCGCCGTCGCAACCGCGACCTCTACATCGCGACGACCGACATCACCAGCGTCTCTCAAAAACACACCGAGACCGTCCTCCGCGCCGTCGCCAAAAACGGCATCAAGCGCATCCGCCTCGGTTTCTATAAATACGATCTCAAGCGCCCCCCCGCCGACCAGCTCAAGGAAATCGCCCCCGCCCTCCGCGACATTGCCGCCGCCTGCAAAGACCTCGGCCTCCAAGCCGGCTTCCAAAACCACTCCGGCCACAACTATGTCGGCGCTCCCGTGTGGGACGTTTACAGCATGATTTGCGACCTCGACCCCGCCCACATGGGCATGTGCTTCGACATCGGTCACGCCACCATCGAGGGCGGTCTCTCCTGGCCCATCGAAGCCAAGCTCATCGCGCCCTTCTACACTGCCGTCTTCGTGAAAGATTTTCTCTGGAAGAAAAACGCCAAGGGCGTCTGGGCCGAATCGTGGTGCAACCTCGGCGACGGCATGGTCAGTCAGAGCTTCTTCACCGAGTTGAAGAAATCCGCCTACGCCGGCCCCATCTGCCAGCACCACGAATACGAACTCGGCACTACCGCCGAGATGACCGCCCACTTCCGCAAAGACCTCAAAGTCCTGAAAACCTGGCTCGCCTGATTTCACGCGACCACGCGGCGTCGAAGCGGGCGAATTTTGTGGGAGCGAGCTTGCTCG
>JANXLP010000013.1 GCA_025355125.1 Opitutaceae bacterium
CGCTGACCATCGAGGTCGCGATGTTACCGGCAGTATCCAAGGTCCCGGTGGCGGCAACGTCGCGATCCATCACGTAAATGTTGAGAGCCGAGTTGAACGAGCCGGCTACAGTGACCGCGGGAGCCGAAGTGTAGCCCGTGCCGGGATTGGTGACGGTAAATCCGGTGATGAAGCCGGATTGGGCGGCAGTCGCAGAGAGCGTCGCGGTGGCCGTCGCACCCGCACCGGCAGAGTCGATGATGGTAACGGACGGCGCAGAGGAAAAGCCCGTGCCCACCGTGTCCAGCGTGATGGCTGTAATCACGCCGCCGGTGACCGTGGCCGTCGCGGTCGCGCCCGCACCGTTGCCGCGGATAAGCACCGTCGGATTTACATAACCAGAACCGCCGCTTGTTAATGTGACCGAAGCGACCGAGAAACCGAAATTCGTGACTGCCGTAGCACCGGTTCCTCCACCTCCCGTGAGACTGATATTGGGCCGAGTAGCATAATACATCGCCGTAACGCCGTTGGGTAAGGGCGTGCCGCCGCCTGGATTTGTCACCGTGACTGCCGTGACACTACCGCCGCTGACGGTCGCTGCCGCCAAGGTGCCATACTGGCCGGCCGTATCGCCCGGCGTGATGTTATCCACGATGGAGGCAAACGTCACGTAGCGACCCGTTGAACTGATGTTGGGATTGAAGCTGCCGAGATTGGAGGGAGCCGGAGAAGGATCAATACCCTCACCACCTGCATTGGCGACGCTGACTCGACGCGTGGTCGCAGTGACCGTGTCGTAAACAAAAACGTCGGAAACATTGTTGGTATCGCCAACGATGAGATTATTCGCATCCGAACCGAACGCGATGTAGCGGCCATCCGCCGTAATCGAGGGAGCGCGGCTCGCACCGCCACCGGCACCACCGAGCGCTTGCAGACCGCCGGGGCCGACGCTGACCCGAATCGTGGTGCCGAGCGTCACGTCGCGCAGGAATACATCGCGGAGGGCGTTGGTGTCGCTCGCGACGAGGTTCGTGGCATCCGAGGCGAACGCGACATAACGACCATCGCCACTCACCGCCGCCTGCAGGCTGTTGCCGTTGGCGGCGACTCCGGCCGTGGATTGGCTCACCAAAACCGTGGTGCCCAGCGTGCGGTCGCGCAGGTAAATATTGGTAACCCCCACCGCCGTGGTGCCGGCGATGAGATTGGTCGCCGAGGACTCAAAAACCACATAACGGCCGTCGCTCGACATGGCCGGGCGGAATGAGGAACCGTTGGACTGGGCGCCTGCGCTCGAGATGCTCTCACGGGAGATGCTGCCGGTGATCGCATCGACCACGAAGATATCGGAGAATGCATTCGTATCAGCGAGGATGAGATTGGTGGCGTCGGAACCGAAAGCGAGGAAGCGGCCGTTGGCACTGAGCGCGGGATTGTTGGATGGACCGTTGGCTTGGGCACCCTGCTGCGAAAGATTCACGCGGCGGACCGTGTTATTTTGGCTGTCGAAGACGAAGATATCGCGCGTGGAATTAGTGTCACCGCTGACAAGATTGGCCGCATCGGAAGCAAACGCGGTGTAGCGACCATCCGCACTGAGCGAGGGGTTGTCGCTGTAGCCGTTCGCCGTTGCCGAGCCCGTCGTGCTCGTGAGGGAAACCGTGGGAAAGGTCGTGGGCAGAAGCGCAATACGCGACGCATTCACGTCCAACCAGATATTGTTTCCGTTCAGGTTGAGATTATTCTCAACCGACTCATCCACCGTCGAAAGTTCGTCGATCTTGGCGAGGACGTAGTAAGAGCCCGAAAAATTTCCGGGCAGGAGTTGATTCCATGAGATCGTGTGGGGCTTGCCGTCAGCATTGACCCGCGAATAAACATCGTGGAAAGAAAGTCGGAAATCGTCCGCATCGCCAAATTGGGGGTTGGACGAGAGCCTCACACTGATCCGGAAATAACCTGCTGACGGCGGGACATAGGGCACGCCAGCGACCCCCTGATTTATGTAGGTCAGCGACATCGGGATGACTTCGCCGCCGCGATAGGCGACACTCGCCTGATAATTAAGAGCCGTGATTTTAAGGTCTGGCTTTCCCGTCACCGTCAGCCCCACGCCCGTAGAAGAAAGCGAAGGCACGCTCAAAGAATGAACACCACCCGAACCGCCACCCATGATGGTGACTGCGGGCGCTACGGTGTAGCCGTAGCCACCCGATCTGCCGGTGCCGGTAGCGGAGGAAACCGCGATCGTGGCAACTGCCGTCGCGCCCGTGCCGCTGCCGCCGGTCAAAGTGACGGTAGGAGCACTCGTATAACCCGAACCTGAGGTATTGACCGATATAGAGCTGACGGTTTTGCCGATAACCGCAGTCGCCGTGGCGTTGCCGCTCACCACCACAGTGGGAGCACTCGTGTAGCCAGATCCCGAGGACGTAACCGTGATTCCGCTGATGGAACCACTAATCGTCGCTGTCGCCGTGGCGCCCGTTCCGGTCGGATCAGTAATAGAAACCGTGGGAGCCGTAGTGTAGCCAGAGCCGCCGCTGCCGCCGCCAATCGAGATACCAGTGATAGCACCGCCGGGAGTAAATGTAAACGAGGCCGTGGCGCCGGTGCCGGTGCCCGATACCGTGACGGTTGGCGCAGAATAACCTGATCCACCTGCCGTAAGAGCATAGCTTACGACGGGGCCACTGATGGCAGCACTGGCCGCTGCTCCGCTACCGCCGCCGCCTGCTATCGTAACCGTAGGCGCCGTGGAATAACCGGAGCCGCCGGGAACAGTCACATTTACAGCCGTGAGCACGGCCGTGGGGCTAAGAAAGGCTGTTGCCACCGCTCCAGAGCCACCTCCACTGCCGAGCGGAAACCCAACCGAAGGCGCCGATACATAATTCGCGCCCCCGCTCACAACAGTGATCGGGCCGACTCCGCCGCTGAACGCGAAGGAAGCGGTCGCGCCCGTGCCGCCACCACCGCCTGTAAACACCACGGTTGGAGTGGTAGCGTAGCCAGCGCCGCCACCTAATGAGGTGACTGTCGTGACAGAGCCAGAGATCGCCGCCACCGCAACCGCCCCTGAACCACCACCACCCGTGATGGAAACGGAAGGTGTGGTGCTATAGCCACTGCCGGGATTGGTAAGATGCACCGCCACCACCGCACCGCCGGTCACAACTGCGATGGCCGTAGCGCCCGAGCCACCGCCACCTGTGATGGAGACGGTCGGAACGGAGGTGTAACCAGAACCCAAGGCCGACAAATTGATTTCCGTAACCGCGCCGCTGATGGTTGCAGAGGCTGCGGTGGCCGAGGTGGCCGCGAAGGCCATCGTCGCGTTGGTGGTATATCCACCCGCTTCGCTGTAGCTCAGCGGAATCGTGCGCGTGGTCGTGACCGTGACGACACCGCCGCCGGACGTGATACCCGCGGCAGGGATGATCACCGGGGCCACTCCCAGATTAATCGTGTTGGCCGTGAGTGAACTGAGCGTGAAGTTTACATCCAAAACGCCGCTGCCGAATTCCTGCACCGCAACTCCACCCGTGGGGATAGGGGTCTGGTTGGCAATCGTGAGGGTGAACGTTACGGTATCGCCCGGTGAGGCGGATGAGGGATTGGCGGTGACGCCAGTGATCGCGAGCTGGGCGGCCGCGTGCGCAGCGGTGGTAGCAAGCAATGCGAGGCCGGCCGCAAAAATGAGGCGAAGAGAAAGTTTCATGGGTGTAGCCTGGTGATCGGACGTGGCGGTTGCGGACCGGTTACTTCTTGGCGTCGGTCTTCTTGGCGGCCTTGGGATCAACCGGCTTCAAGAACGGATCGGAGCCGTCGCGATATCCGGGAAGTTCTTCGCGGCGCATGTCCAGCCCGCGAACCTGCGCGGAGTTGAACACGGCTTCGATCGGCGCGCCGTCGGCACTGACGGTCTTGGCCGTGATGAAGATGATGAGATTGCTCGACTCGCGGTTCTTCGTGTCGGAGCGGAACAGGCGTCCGAGGCCGGGGATCGAGCCGAGCAGGGGAACTTTGGTCGAGCCATTCGTGGTCGTATCCGAAATCAGGCCGCCGATGCCCATGGTGAAACCGTCCTTGAGGGAGACTTGGGTGACCGCTTCGCGGGTCGAAACGATGGGATACTCGGCGCCCTGCGGGATCGTAACCGTGCCGGAGATGCTGCTGACGGTGGGCTTGACCGTGAGTTTAATAAAGCCACGGGCGTTTACCTGCGGGGTCACCTCAAGTTTGATACCGATGTCTTTTTCCGCGATGGTGTAGGTGATGAGATTGGCGCCGCCGGCCGCACCGCCCGAAATGTTGGGGGTCGCGATGGGGTATTTTTGGCCGATCAGAATCGTCGCCAGGGTGTTATTCAGGGTGACGATGGTGGGGTTGGAAACGAGTTTGATGGTGTTTTGCGTCTGCAGGGCGCTGAGGACCAAGCGAAATTCATCGGCGGAGAACACGGTCGAGAGCGTGCGGGCCGTGCTGTCGGTGTTGGTGAGGGATTGGAGGAGATTGTAGGCGCCGGTGGTGCCGGCCGTGGTCCCGAGGGTGTTCGTGGTGGCGGTGCCGTTGGTGAGGCCGGTGGCGCTCGACGTGCCCGAGGTGGAAGTGATCGTGCCGTTGGCCGAGGTGACGCTGCCAGTATTATTAGAGGTATTCGTCTGACCTGCGGTGCCTGTGGTGGTCGATCCGTTGGTCGTGTTGGCAGTGGTGCCGCTGTTGTTGGTTAAGCCGTTGCTGGCCGCCTGGCCGCGGGTGCGGCTGAAGTCGCCGTTGAGGGGTCCGGCGGCGATATTGTAGTTGGCCAGGGACGACCAGTTGACACCGATATTTTTCACGTCGCGGTCGGTCACCTCGACGAACTTGGTCTCGATCATCACCTGGTCGGTGGCGCGGTCGAGCTGCTCGATGATGGGCCGGATACGGTTCATGCGCGTGGGGCGCTCGGTGATGACGAGACTGTTGCTGCGAGAATCCACGACGATCTTGCCCAACGTGGCATCAACCAGCGTGCTGAGCGTGGGCAGGAGATCGGCCGCGCGGGCGTAATTGATAATAAAGACCTCGGTGGAAACCGGCTCAATCTGGAGGCTTTCGTTGCTCACGATCTTGATGATGTTACCCTCCTCGATGAAGGCGTAGTTGATCGGAGAAAGCACGCTCTGGAAAATCTGGCGCCAGGAGACGTCGCGCAGCTTGATGGAGGCTTTGCCTTGGAGGCCCTCGGGGATGATGATGTTGAGTTCGAAAAGATCGGCGACGTTCCGGAGGATGTTGCGCACGTCTTCCTCGGGGAAATCGACAGAGAGGGTGTCTCGTCCGGTGGAGTCTTTGGTCTTGGTGGCGATGCCGTGGGAAGCATCGGTTTCCTTGATCACCACGTCAGAGGTCGGCGCGGCGGCTTTCTCGGCGACGACAGGGGCCGGCGCCGTGGGGGCGGGGCCCGCAGCGGGAGGCGTGACCGGGGCCTGAGCATAAGCGGAGATCGTCGCGGCGAGGAAGGCGGCGGCGGGCAAGGTGAAGCGACGGGTGATCATGGTGACGTCTTTGCTGCGGGTTTGATGGGACGAGTGATGGCCTCGCCATTGAGGCGAAGGGTAAAGGTGGTGTTATCTATCGCGGTCAGTTCGAGCACGTAATCAACGCCCGAGTAAGAGACGGTGAATTTTGACCCAATTTTGTAGAATTTATTGGCGATAACGAGATTGGGCTCCTTGTCCCTGCCCACAAGGACACTGCCCTTGGGCAGGATTTTCGAGGCGATGGCCGCCAACTGTTCACGATCCGTCGCACCCCGCGCGGGAGCCCCGCCGGGACCGCCCGATGGCGCTTCTCTGACCGCCTGTTGGTTGGCGAGAGCTTGCTCGATGGCGCGCTGCTCTTCGGGATCAGGCTGGCCAAATGCCACCGGATTGAACGGGAGAACCACGTCGGGGGAGAGGGGCGCGGGCGGCGAAACGGTAGCGAGCCGCTGGGCCAGTTCCACTGGGAGACGGCGCTTGGCGATGGGGGCGACGTCGGCAACAGGGACGCTCGCAGCAAAGGCCGACAAACCACCCACCGACCCCATCAAAGTGAAAAGAAAAATGCGGCGGATGAAAATTTTCATGGCTGCCCCAAAAGTTCGAGCGAAACGGAAAAAGTGAGAGGCCCGGTTCTATTGCCAGACACCGCAACACCCACTGCGGTGAAGCGGGAGTAATGGGTGCCGTTTTCCAGGCGACGGAGAAATTCCATCACCGTGAAGTAGGGTCCCTGAAAGGAAACCGTGAAACCGACCCCTCCCAACGCAGACTTTACTCCGGCTTTAACCGGCGGTGAGGGGTTTTGCCGGAGAGAAAGAATCTTGGCACCCGTCTCGGCTTCCAAGCGGTAAAAATACTGGAGATTCTGCGCGAGATCTATCCCTCGGACGAGGCGTTTTTCGATCTCCGCGCGGGCTTCGGTGATCGCGGCGAGCTGCTCGGGAAGCTGGGCGGCATTATTGACGTTGGCATTCAACCGTTCGCCCTCGGCGATTTTCTGCTCCAAAAGGCTCATCGCCTCAGGCACCTGATCCATGCGGAAATAGATCACCGCGCCGATCAGGATCGCGAGGACCCCGCACCCCACGCTCAGGGGATTTTTTTTAACCAATGCGAAGAGTTGCTCGTTCGTCATGGCTTCTTTATCTCCTTTAACGTGAGTTTAATCTCAAACTGCAAGCGACCGCTCTGAGGATTCGGATTGAGGCCAGCGAGGGTGATTTCGCTGAATTTCTCCGAGAAGACCGCGTCGGATTTGAGCTGCTGCAAATAGTTCGATGCGTAGCCCGAGGCCAGGTCGGGCGTGCCGCGAACGGTGCCGCGCAAATTGAAGACAACATCCCGAAAATCCAGGCCATCCAGCGCCACGCTCGCCGGCAGCGTCTCGGCCAGATGCAGCAAGATCTCGGAAAACAGCGGCTTCGATTTGATAAACGTCTCCACTTCATTCACCCGCGCGGCTTCGATTTGAAACTTCTTATACTGCGCAATCGCGACGGTGCTAATCTTGCGATCCCGATCAATTTGACGCTGCCAATCAGCAACTTGGCGGTTCAGATCGTGCAGTTGATACTGACGGTAGCCTAGCCAAAAAGCCATGATCAGCACCACCACGATCGCGATGCCGTTGATGTAAAAAGCCGTGCGCACAACCTTGATGTCCGGCAACCGTTCAAAGTTGCGGAAATCAGGATGCCAGGCCGGCACCAAGGGCACGGTCACCTCACTTTTTTTCTTCAGCTTGGGGAGCATGATCGATATTGTAGCGCGCCATCAGACTCAGAAGGCCAAGCCAGCGCGTTTCCTGCACAAATTTGGAAACACTGTCGGAAAGCGTGATCTGCCGGTTCATCAGCCAGCCTGCGGGCTCAACTTTGAGACTCCCGATACCCAACCCGGTGGCAATCGTGGCTTCCAGCCAGCCGAGCTTCGGCATCAGTTGCGTGCAAATGACTTGGCCCACAGATTGGCCGGTCTGCACTTCATAAAAACCAATCGACGATTGGAGCTCCTTGAGCAGTCGCTTCACGAGCAACGGCCCCATGCCCGTAAAATCAAAGGTATTGGAGTAAAACAGCTTCTTCGCCGCCTCTTCGTCCTTAAGACCCAATTCTTTTTGCACCACGGGAACCATGGAATCCAAGCCGAGCTGAATCGGACGCGAGGCCTCAACCCCAGCCGCTGAAACGATAAATGATTGCGTGGAATCCAGACCCACTTCGAGCATCAGCGTAGGAGTTTTGGCCTTTGAGCCCGCGAGGTAATCCGACAAGGCCCCTAACAGAGCTACGCTGCCCAGCTCTAGGCGCTCCGGGTAAATGCCGCAGGCCAGGAGCGAGTCCTGCAAAGCGACGATATCGTCGCTCGGCAAACCGCAAAAAAGCGCATCTTTCTGGGTTGCTCTGGTCAGATCGTAATCAGCTCCGTCGGTCGCGTTGATCAGCATCATCGTGAACTTCGACGGCTCAACGCGCAGTTGCTGCGTCATGACCTCATTAAAATATTCCGGCTCCTTCAATCGCTTGGGCTCCAACGTATGTCGCCGCACGATTCGCTTGCTAGGATATACACTTACAGCGGCATGCAGGTAGCCATCGGCCGATTTCTTCGACTGAATCAGCTTAACGATTTCGGATAATGCCGCCGGATCGTTCGCCGGGCATTCGCGCACTTCTTCGATCGTAAACGGCGCGGTGGTGGAAGACGTCCGTGCAAGCATCACCGCGTGATCGTTCGCGTCGATAAAGTATCCGTTCGATTTCTGAGAGAAAAACATGCGTGCGCTCAGTCGGGTATAAGAAAAGGGTGCGAACCGCACGATGGCGGGCCCAAGTTTAGCAGAATTGCTGCCAAAAAATTTGAACCACCGTCGGAAGCCGACGGGCAAAAATCCCCCAACGCCCTCTGATGACAAGCACATTCCTAGGGACTAACCCCTGCTGCCGGCCATTTACCTTTTCTTAAATCTATATCGGTGTGCCCGCATGAATCGCGACCGCAAAGGATGCGACGAATCATGTAGTCAACAAAGCCTGAGTCCACTCACGACGCCAGCATCTCAATTGAGATTAAGCGCTTAATCAGCAACATCCCGCGCTTCACACCCGTCCTCATAAAAATCCCTACGACAAAAACCCGTCGCACGCTGCGACGGGTCAAATTTGCAGGGGACGTAAAGCGCGCGACGGCGCTCGGCCCGACTTACTGCTGCCAAGAACGCTTCTTGTGGCGATGCGACTTCAAGCGCTTACGACGCTTGTGCTTGTTCATCTTCAGACGGCGTTTCTTTTTCAGGTTACCCATGGTGCTTGAGAATTGGTGAAGGGTCACCGTGTAACTCACCCCTGTCCCTGTAAAGCCCGAATTTATCTCTCATTCACCGGCACCGTCGCAACCTGCCGCAACCGGGTAAACACCAGCTCGCAGCTCACCTGCTCCACCGTCAGCCCCGTCAGCGCCGCCACCACTCGCCGATATAAATTCAATTGCGCCGCGTGTCTCGCCACCGCCATCGCGATTGCCGCCGCATCGGGCACGCGGTCAGTTTTAAAATCCACCACGGTCGCCGCCACGATCCGTCCCGCACCATCGCACTCGACCACCACGCGATCAAACACCCCCGTCACCCACGCCCCGTCGAGCACCGTCTCAAACGCCCGCTCACGCCAAACCTCCGCGCCACGTTTCTCCGCCCACACGCCCGCCAAAGCCGGCGCACGCAAACACGCCAGCACTTCCTCCGCCGCCGGTCCCGCCTCTTCCCCACCGCGCGATGCCCAAGCCAGCGCCAGCGTTTTCACCGTAGCCACACTTCCCCACTCCACCCCCGCAAACAGCGCATGCACCGCATGCCCAAATTTCACCGCCCGCCCACCCTCGAGATCAAACAACCGCGCCGCCTCCAACACGCCGCCCTTCTCGCCCGACGGCCGCAGCGCCGCCCGCCGCACCGCCGCCGGCGCCTCAACCGCAGGGATCGTCTCATCCAAGCCCGGCTCCACCACCGGTGGCTTCACCGCCAGATGCCACTCAGGATCGCCGCTCGCCCACGCGCCCGTGAGCCCCAGCGCCCCCACACGAATCTCCTCCGACTCCGCCCCCAAAGTGTCCGCCAGCACGCGCGGAAAATTCCGCGACACCGAATCTCCCGGCGGCTTCGTCAGCACAAACATCGCTCGTTTCGCGCGCGTCATCGCCACGTAGAGCAACGACAAGTTCTCGTAACTCGCCTCCGCTTCCGCCGCGCCCACGTGCGCCGCGAGCACCGCATCATGCTCGCAGAAAAGCTTCGGCGGCACGTCGAACACCCACTCCACCGAGCGATCCGCCGCCCGCTGCACCGCCAATCCATCGCGCCGCTGATCGAGTTTTTTTCCCTCAAGCTCCGGCAGCACGACCACGTCGAAACCGAGCCCCTTCGACTTGTGAATCGTCATGACCCGCACCACCGCCGCACTCTCCGCGTCGCGCACCGTGTAACGCTCCATGAACGCCCCGAACTCTGCCGCCTCGCGGCTCCCCGTCGCATCAAAAACCCCCGCCGCCGCCGCGAACTGCCGCAACCGCTCGCGCGAAAATACATCCTCCGGCGCCAGCCGCAGCTCCAGTTTCGCCGCCCAAAACTCCGCCAGCCGCTCAAATCCCTCCGCGTGGATTTGTCCCAACACCCGCCGCGTCAGCGCCTCGGGCGTCGCAATCGCCTCCGCCGCGAGCACCGCGCCGAGCGGCGTCATCTGCACCTGCCGCCACGCCAACGTGTCCCCCGGATGCGCCGCCGCCTGCACGAGCGCGAGCAGCGC
Source organism: Opitutaceae bacterium (assembly GCA_025355125.1). GTDB lineage: Bacteria > Verrucomicrobiota > Verrucomicrobiia > Opitutales > Opitutaceae > Tous-C4FEB. Next base: position 10,313 of record JANXLP010000013.1, read on the forward strand.
CGCGCCCGCCGGATTGTCCGCCGCCACGCGCAGATCCGACTCCGCCACCGCCGGCACCCCGCCCGCGCGCAAAAATTCCGCCATCTCCGCCGCCGTGCCGTTGTCGCGCACCAACACCGCGCACGTAAGCCCGCGCCCCAGCGGATCGATCTCCCGGATAATATCCCGCGCGAGTTCGCGCCGCGCCATTTCATCCTCCGCGTGCAACAACGCCGCCTGCCCCGTATTTTTCGGCACCGCCGAAGCATGGTCGCGCCATTCCTCGTTCCACCGCGCGCTCGCCGCCCCGGGAAACAATTCCGTCAACGCGTCCTTCGCCCCAAACACCGCGTTCACCATCTCAATCAGCGCCGGCCCCGAGCGCCACGATTCCACCAGCTGCCGCTCCTCGATCGTGCCCGGCCCCGTCGCGTTGTAGTGCGAAAAAATCTCCCGAAAAAGTCCCGCGTCACCCCCGCGCCACCCGAAGATCGCCTGCTTCACGTCGCCGACATAGAAAAAACTCCGCCGCCCCTCCGGGTCCTGCACCGCCTCGTCGATCAGCCCGCGCAACACGCTCCACTGCCCGAAGCTCGTGTCCTGAAACTCATCTAGGAGCCAGTGGTCGATCTCCGCATCGAGCCGGTAATCGATCCCCAGCCGCGCCGTGTCGGCCGCATCCTGCGTGAGCACCCGCGCACCCGCGCCCGGCTCCAGCAGCCGCCGCACATCGTCGAAGCCCAGCTTGCCCGCCCGCCGCACTGCGTCGTGATAAACCGTCTCGTAGCCGCGCAACACCTCGCCGAGCCCTCGCGTGGTCGCGAGCCGCCGCGCCAGTTCCCCGCCGACCACCCGCCTCACCAACACCGCCACCGCCGCACCCGCCGCCGGCGTCAGCTCCTGTTTTTTCCGGTCAAATTCCAACGTCACCGCACGCCCCGCCTCCAGCTCCGCCCACGCCACCAGCGCCTTCTCCAACACAAAAACCAATTCCCGCGGCGCCGTCGCCCCCGGCTGCCACGCCGCCACCGCCGCGATAAAATTCTCCCAGCGCCCCCGCTGCTTGTCCGCCACGCCCGCGCTCGCGAGCCACGCCCGCAACTCCCGCGCCGCCGCCACCGCGTCGCCCGACACCATCCACGCGCAACCCGCCGGCCAGATCAGCGCCGGCTCACCCCATCGCGCCAGTTCCGGCGCCTCCAGCCAGATCTCGTGATGCGCGTCGAGAAACGCATCGAGCCACGCGCCCAGCCGCTTCTCCTCGCGCCCAAACGTCGCGCGCTTGAACGCCTCGACAAATTCCCGCTGCGCCGGCGCCAGCCCGCCCACTCCGCGCGCAAACATCCGCCGCAACACTCGCCGCCGTTCCCCGCGCGCCACGTGTTCCTCCATCACCTCAAAATCCCCCGCCAGCCCCAGCTCCAGCGGAAACGCCCGCACCACCCGCGCGAAAAATCCGTCGAGCGTCCCCAACCGCAGCCGCGGCATCGCGTCCACCACCGCGCGCAACAATCCCAAAAACTCCGCCGGCCCGAGCTGCGGCTGCTCGATCTGCTCCGCCAGCTGCTTCGCCGCGCGTGCATCGCCCGCCGCATGCGCCAGTTTCTCCAAAATCTTATCGAAAAATTCGCCCGCCGCCTTGCGCGTAAACGTCAGCGCCACGATCCGGTCCGGCTTCGCCCCGCGCGCCAGCAGCTCCACAAAACGGTTCGTCAGCGCATGGGTTTTCCCCGACCCCGCCGACGCCAGAATCATCACGTGCCCGAGCGGCTTCATGCTTTTTCCTCCCAAGCGACACTCGCCGCCGCCCCCTGCTGAAACAGCGCCGCAAACTCATCCATCTCCGCATCCCGCCCCGTCAATTCCCGCGGCGGCCAGAACTCGCCCGCGCCGATCGCCGCACACACGCCCTCCGCGCAGCGTCGCGCCGATTCCCGCAACTCCGGCGACAACCCATCCCACAGCACGACGCCCGTCTCTCCCACCGCCTTCGGCAAATTAAAATATCCGCACACGACCGCGCCGCCAAACTCCGCCGCGAGTGCGTGCTCATAAAGCGGCAACTGCAGATCGACCCACACCCGCGATTTTTCTCCCAGCGCCACGACCGCCCACTCCGGCGGCGTCTCCTCGCGTCGCAGCGAGCGCAGATGCGCCTCCACCGGCGTCGCCGGCTTGTCCGAAGTTTTGTAATCGAGCACGCGCACCGCACCCGTCTCGGCATGACGATCCACGCGGTCGATTTTCCCCGACACCGTCAGCCCGCCCAGCTCAAACGAAAATTTCTGCTCCACCGCCACCGTGCGCCAACCCGCCGCACGCTCCGCCGCCTCGATCTCCGCCGCCTTGCCCAACCGTTGCCGCGCCGACTCCAATTGAATCACCAACGGCAACGCCGGCTCCGGCCCAAACCGCTCCCGCGCCAGCCGGTCGAGCGCGAGGTGCAGAAAATCCCGCAACACCTTCTCGTCCGCACACGCGCGCAACCCTTCGTCGCGCCCCAATGCTTCAAGCGCCCCGTGCACCAGAATTCCGAAATCCAGCGCATCGAGTTCCTCCTTCGCCGGATCGACCGCCGCCATCTTCAGCACATGTCGCAGATAAAACCGCAGCGGACACGCCAGCCATGCGCGTAGTGCCGTCACCGAGACACGCGTCGGCGCCGCGACCCGCGGCAACGCCAGCTTCCAAGCCCGCGTCCAAGGCAGCCCCGGCCGCGCCGCCGCCGGCTCGCGAAACAAAAACGCCACCCGCGCCGGCAACTCAGCATCCGCGCAACGCAACAGCAGCCGCGACGGCCGCAACGGCTCGCCCGCCACCGAGGTTTTCCCCAAAAACACATCCAGCCGCGGCCGACACGCCGCCAGCGCCGAGAGCAGATACGCATCACGCGCGAACCGCGCCGCATTCGTCTTGAGCCCGAGCCGCGTCCGCAGCGACTCCGGCAAAAACGCGTCGCCCACCACCGCCTCCGGCACGAGCCCGTCGTTCAGCCCCGCGATGGCGAGATGCGGCGCGTCTTCAAAAAGCAGCTCCAGCCAACCCTGCAATTCGAGCGCCCCCGCCGGCTTGTCCTCCGTGCGCGCCTCGTCGCCATAAAGCCGCAACGCGAGTTCCCACCACTCGTCATCCGTCGCCGAGGGAAACCGCCCGCGCGCCTCCGCACACGTGCGCAACACCTCCGTCCACGCCGACGCCGCCTCTTCGAGCCGCGCATCCGCCTCGCGCACAAGCTCGAGCCTCCGCCCAGAAAAAAGCTCCGCGAGCGCCACCACCGCATTCTCAGGAAACGCCCCCGTCACCAGCGTCTCGCGCAGCACGGCGATCACGCCGAGCTCCCGCAACCGCCCGCCATCGCACGCCAGCGCCGCCGCCAAGTCCGCCGGCAAATGCTGCGCGCGCAATCCATCCAACCCGGCGAGAAATTTCGCCGCCGAAAATCCACCGCCAAACCGCACCGACAAATACGCGATAAAATCAGGGCACCGCGCGAGCGCCGCAACCGCCTCCCAACTCGGCTCCCGCGCCAATTGCGCGAGGGTCGCGAGCAATTGATAAAGCGGCTCCGCGCGTCGCAGCCGCCCCTCCGGGTTGAACGACGTCAGCCCCGCCCGCGCAAGTTCACCCGCAAGCAGCGGCAATAACTCCGCATCCGCCACGCCCAGCGCCAGCGCACCATCGGGCTGCGGATAGTTCTTCGCCGCCGCCGTCAAACGCTCCGCCTGCGCCCCCGGATCGGCACACAAGTGCACGCGCCGCGCAAACTCCGGCAGCACCAGCTCGCGCCCACCCCACGCCTCCGCCAACGGCCGGCCCCATGCGTCGAAATTCTCCGCCTCCGCTTCCGGCGCAAAAATCACGATCTCCACCGGCCACATCGCCGCGTGCGCCGCCAGGACGTGAAGCGCGAGCGGCAGCGGATCGGGCGTGGCCAGCACCACGATGCGCGTGATCCCATCGAGCGCGGGCGGAGCGTGCGCCGCCGCGATCTTTGCCGCCTGCGCGTCGCGCAGTTGTCGCTCCGCTAGCTGCTCCGCGTGCCGTTGCTCCAACTCCCCGAGCTGTCGCCAACGCTCGCCTTCCGGGAAATCGTCCCCCGCCCGCCGCACCACATCAGACAGCGTAAACCCACCCTCGGCGAGCGTGGCCTGCAACCGCGCGAACTGCTGGGCGAGCCGCAACGCCCACGCAAAATTACGCGCCGGCGGATCGACCGGAAACACCTCGCGATAGTCGTCCAACTCCAGCCCGCGAAACACCTCCGCCCACGCCAGCAGCGCATCGAGTCGCGTCGCCGTGGGCGCAACCACGCTCTGCGTGACGAGCGCCTCAGGCGTAAGCACGCGCGGCGGAAACGCCGCCTGCCCTCGCGTCGCCGCGTGCCCGGCAATCGCCTCGCGCAGCCGCCGGCCCGATTGCCGCGTGGGCACAACCACCAGCGTGTTCGCCAGATCCAGCGGCTTACCCCCTGCCCAATCGCCCGCCAGCCAAGTCACCGCCTGCGGCAACAACGGCCGGTCCCAAGGCAGAAACCGACGGCGGACATTGTTGGGGGCGGGCACCACGATTAAGAATGAGAAACAACGCGGAGCCCTTTGCGAAGCTCAACCGCGATTCTTATGAACTAACGCCGGCTCCCTGCTGGCCGTTCGTCCTCGGCGTGGCTGCGGGATCCTGCCGCAGTTTCCGCGAGACCACGCCCGGCGAACCTCACCCCCATCGCTCCGCCGATTTATAAAGCAAAAACCCCGCAGCCTCTGCGGCTCGCGGGGTCTAAATTAACGAAGTCAAAGCGGTCGGCGCTCAGCGCCGACCATTCGGCTTAAGCCTGCTTGGCCAGCACGTATTTCGCGACGTGGGCCTTGGCGCGGCTGGCCGCGTTGCGGTGCACGACGCCGGACTTGATGGCTTTATCCATCGCGGAGGCGTAGGAGGCACCGGCGGTCTTCGCGGTAGGAATATCCTTGGCGACCACCGCGGCATCGAACTTCTTGCGCAGGGTCTTGATGGTGGTCTTCACGCCACGGTTACGGGTCGTGAGGCGCGCGGCCTTGCGGGCGGCTTTGATAGCAGATTTGGTGTTGGCCATGGTCGTTAGAGAGATTTAAGCCGGCCAAAGACTCAAACGCCCGCCGGAGAGTCAAGGGTTTTGTCGGAGCGGCAGCCGCGTGGTTTTTGCGCCAGAGTCTTTCGGCCCTAGCCGCATAGAGCCCATTTTCCTATGGCACTTGCCGGAGCAGAACTCCAGCTTCGGCGCGTCCATCCGCCATGTTGTCGAAAAACGAGCTTTTATCTACCCGCACCAAGCGCTCAGAGCGGGCGCGCGTATTCGGAAATTCGCGGAAGCCGCAGGGTGGTTTTACCCTCATTGAGGCGATGATGGCCACGATGGTATTCACGCTCGTGGCGCTCGGTGTTTACACGATGTTGATCAAGTCCTACCAGATGATCGCCCTCTCGCGCTGCCGGGACGAAGCCCGCGCCGTCCTCCGCACTTACGCGGATCAATTCCAACGTCTCCAAACGACCGAGAAAATCAGCGGCACCACTTACAACCGGTGGCTGTTCAATCCCACGAACGGTCCCTCCGGACGTGGCTTGCGTTGGGGTTCT
>JANXLP010000043.1 GCA_025355125.1 Opitutaceae bacterium
CCTGAAATTTTTCTGTCCGCAAACCACCACCCTACCATGACCTCAATCCCTACCTCCCCGGGCCGCCGCACCCTGCCGCGCGCCCTTTCCGTCGCGCTCTCGCTGGGCGCCGCTTCCCTCGCTTTCGGCCAGACCGCGCCCGAGACCAAAGACACCGTCACGCTCCCGCAATTCACGATCACCGAAAAAGTCGGCAACCCCTACCAATCCGGCCAGGCCCTCTCCGCCTCCCGCGTCGCGATGGCTGTGCAGGACATCCCTCAGACCATCTCCGTGATCCCGCGCGAATTCATCATGGATTCCGGCGCCGACCGCATGTTGGACGCCGCCAAATACGTCACCCCATCGTGGAAAACACGCTCCCCTACGGCGGCGACCGTTACACCATCCGCGGCCTTCAGGTTTCCGCCGAGATGATCGACGGCACCATCCTCTCCGGCGCCGACGGCTACAGCATGTCGCAATCCGTCTATAACATGGAACGCCTCGAGGTCATCAAAGGCCCCAACGCCATCCTCGTCCCCGGCGGCAGCCCCGGCGGCGTCATGAACCCCATCACGAAGTCCCCGCTACTGAAGAACGCCTCCAGCGTCACCCTCGAGCTCTCCCAATACTCCGCCAACGCCGTCAGCTTCGACATCAACCGCGTCCTCGACAAAGCCGGCAAAATGGCCGCGCGCCTCGTTTACGCCCGCTGGCAGACCGATTACTATATCAAGGGCCAATACCGTAATGGCTACGAAATCGCCCCGTCGTTCTCCTACCAACTCACGCCTCAGCACAAGCTCACCCTCAAAGCCGACTTCGTCCAAAACCGTGAGTCCAATCTCGGCGGTCTCCCCATCGATCCCTCGGTCGGCGGCACCCAATACGCCAAAATTCCCCGCGGCCTCGCCCGCGATTGGCAATTCGGCAACGATACCGACACCCGCCACCGCTCCACCGAGCGCGCCAGCGCCGAGCTTCTCTCGACCCTCGGTGATCATGTCAGCTCGCGCCTCTACTTCATGGCCGACCATATCCGCCGCTACGACATCGGCGCCACCGGTGCCGGTCTCAGCAACGCCGGCGGCGGCTCCCGCAATCCCTACACCGGCCTCTACGAGCCCGGCGTGAATTGGAACACCTCCGCGTGGCAGGCCGACACCACCGGCACCGTCGTCCTCGCCGGCACGTCGGTCCCCGTCACTGATCCCTCGACCTGGATCTACCTGCGCAACGTCGGCAAGAACGACCTCGAATACACCGAGGCTCATTTCAAGAACGACTACGCCGCGCAGTTCGACACCGCGTTTTTCAAATCCACGACCATCTTCGGCATCGCCGCCAACACCTCCAAGGTCCGCTGGCGCACACCCGGCGCCGGCGCCTCCCGTCCGCCCGTTCCCGCCAACAACCTCGGCTCGATCACCTACCCCGCCTACACCTTCCCCCCGATTCTCCCCGGTCTCACCAGCGCCGGCCTCGGCACGGATCGCAGCGGCCGCCAGGATGATTTGCAGGGTTTCGTTTATGAGACCGTCAGCGCCTGGGATGGTCGCGTGCAAGTCTCCGGCGGCGCCTCCCGTTTCTTCGGCAGCCTCACCCGCACCGACAACACCGGCACCGCCATCGCCGCCGCCTTCCCCGCCTCGCCCGACTACAACCTCACCAGCAACGCCACCTCCTTCGGCGTCGTCGTGAAGCCCATCAAGCAGGTCTCGCTCTTTTACAGCCGCAACACCACCGGCAGCGCCATGCCCGGCTCGCTCAACGCCGGCGTCACCGATCCCAATGCGAAATTCGCCCAGGGCGGCCAGAAAGAATACGGCGTGAAGACCGCGTTCCTCGACGGAAAGCTCACCACCTCGCTCGCCTACTTCGACATCGCGCAGAACAACACCTCCGTCACCAACAGCGAGTTCTTCCGCCTCCAGGCTCTTGGCCTACCCACCACCGGTCTCCCGCAATTCCTCCTCATGGATCTCAACTCCAAGGGCTGGGAACTCGAGGGCACCTATTCGTGGAACCAAAACCTCACGCTCATCGGCAACATCTCCGATTCGAAGGTCCGCCAGCCCATCACCAACCAGCGCCTCCGCGGCGTGCCCGACAAGTCCTACGCGATCTACGCCGACTACCGCTTCACCGACGGCGCGCTCAAGGGCTTCGGCATCAACGTGGGCCTCGACTACAAGAGCGACGTCGCCGGCGAAAACTCCTCCGGCTACACCACGACCCGTCCGTTGCCCACCGGTCCCACCTTCGTTTCCGCGCAGCCCTCATTCCTCGTCGAAGGCCGCACGCTCGTGAACCTCGGCCTCACCTACCGCCACGACGCCAACTGGTCCGCCTCGTTCACCGCGCTCAACGTCCTCAACAAAGAATACATCCAAGCCGCCGGCAGTCGCGGCGCCGTCACCGTCGGCACCCCGCGCAACCTGAGAGCCTCCGTCACCTACAAGTTCTAAAGACTCCGAGGTGGGGCGCGACCTCCGGGCGCGCCTTTCCCCAGCCGACCGCTCACCCCGGTCGGCTTTTTCGTGCCCAAGTAGCGCCGGCTTCCAGCCGGCTCCGTAAGTGGCTGCGGCATCCTACCGCAGTTCTCCCTCCGTCTCTACCCGCCAGAAATAATTCTGACTGAACGCACCCACCGCCCTCGCCCCACCCTTTCCGGCACTCAGCGTGTCCTTTCAGGACCTACCCCACCACCTCATGCTCCGCTACTTCGCGAACGGCCGCCTCCGCTGGAAAAACCCCATGGTCTGCAACACGCGCACCAACTGGGAATTTTATGCCGTCATCGAGGGACGTTGCGCCCCCGTTTTCCACGACGACGAACCACCCGTGCTCCAGGAAAAAACGCTCTGGGTTTTCTCCCCCGAATGCTCCCACGCCTGGGCCGACGACGGTCGCCGCAAATACCACCGCATCGTCCTCCACTTCGGCAGCGTCCCCTATCCCCTCGACGAGATCGTCCGCGCGCAGGGCTGGTTTTCCAAGAAGCTCACCGACGCCGAAATCACCCGCCTCCAAGCCATCGCCGCCGAACTCGAACCCCATTTCCGCGAGCCCAATCTCATCAGCCCCCTCGTCTTCCAAGGCCGCCTGATGGACCTCACCGTTCTCGCGCTCGCCGACAAAGTCACGACCCAGCCGCCCGCGCTCTCCGATCTCGCGACCTTCAAAGTCGAACGCGCCCTCTCGTGGCACACCGAGCACCTCGCGCGCAACCCGTCCATGAAGGAAGTCGCCGATGCGATTCACATTTCGCCCAGCCATCTCCGCCGCCTCTTCTGGCAAGTGCGCAAAGCCAGCCCGAAAACGGTCTTCCAACACATCCGCCTCGAGAAAGCGCAGGAGCTGATGAGCCGCACCGCACTCACGCTCGAGGATGTTGCCCGCCACTGCGGCTTCACCAACGCGAGCCACCTCTGCCGCGACTACAAAGCCTGCTACCATTTCACGCCAACGTTCTGGCGCAAAAAACTCGTCGCCGGTTTTTCCAAACCGCTCCCGCCCGGCGTCGTCCCCGTCCGCGAATTCAGCGCCCGTCCCGCCGAGCGCACGCTCAGCGCCTGAAGTAGCGCCGGCTTCCAGCCGGCATCCGAACGTGGCTGCGGCATCCTGCCGCAGTTCCGCCCCGTAGGCCCGCCGCTCGCCGGCGCGCCGCTCCGAACGCAGCGGAACGAGCGAGCGTTTCGCACGTAGCCGCGAGCGCCAGCGAGTGGTGCCTCGTCGCCCGTCATTGCGAGGAGCGCAGCGACGCGGCAATCCAGCTGCCAAATCACGCGCGTCTCGCGCCCCAGCATCCCCTTCACTCCCCACGCGCTCCGCCCTCCCCATTTCATCCTTCCCCTTCGCACGTCACTTCGCGTCCCTTTTTCTCATGCAATTCCGCCCCTTCGGCCGCCACGCGTTCTCCACGTCTGAAATTGGCTTCGGCGCCTGGGCCATCGGCGGCTCGTGGGGCGCCCAGGCCGACACCGATTCGCTCGCCGCGCTCCACCGCGCCCTCGATCTCGGCGTCACCTTCATCGACACCGCCGCCGGCTACGGCAACGGCCGCAGCGAAAAACTCATCGCCCAAGTCCTGCGCACCCGCGCCGCCGCCGGCAAAACCGAGAAAATCTTCGTCGCCACCAAAACCCCGCCCGCCGCCGGTATCTGGCCGCCGTCGCCCTACTGCCGCGCCGAAGACCGCTACTCCGAAACCTATCTTCGCGAAAACCTCGCCACCCGTTGCGCGAATCTCGGCGTCGAGAAACTTGATCTCCTCCAACTCCACACCTGGACGCGCGCCTGGAACCGCAATCCCACGCCCTTCAAAACCCTCCGTGCCCTCCAACGCGAAGGGCGCATCGGCCTCATCGGCGTCTCCACGCCCGAGCAGGATCAGAACTCCGTCATCGATCTGATGCGCGGTGGCTGGATCGATTCCGTGCAGGTCATCTACAACCTCTTCGAGCAAGAACCCGCCGCCGAACTCCTCGACGTCGCCAAAGAATGCGGCGTCGGCGTGATCGTCCGCGTCGCCTTCGACGAAGGCGTCCTCACCGGCAAATTCACCTCCGACACCACCTTCGCCTCCGACGATTTCCGCGCCAAATATTTTACCGGCGACCGCCTCGCCCGCGCCGTCGCCCACGCCGAGGAAATCCGCGGCGACCTCGCCGGCACCAGCTACACGATGCCGCAAGCCGCGCTCAAATTCGTCCTCTCCCACCCCGCCGTTTCCAATGTCATTCCCGGTATCCGCACGGTCCACCAAGCCGACCTCAACTGCGCCGTAAGCGACCTCCCCGCAATGCCCGTCGCCCTCCTCGAAAAACTTCACCGCCACAACTGGCGCCGCGGCGTGTGGTATGGCGGGAAGTAAGGCCCGAACGCTGGAGCCGAAATCCATGAGCACGATCCTCCAACCAATTCACACCGAGCTGTTTTATTCCGACAGCCGCGGCCCAGAACTAGTCACCTTCCATTGGAAGCTGAATGGCAGTATTCTCGAGGGCGCAGAGTTCATGCTGCCTGACGCCACAAAGGACGACGACTTGCGCCATGTCCGTTTTTTACGCCCACAGGTCACCATGATCACGCCTGAGGAAGTGATCGATTATCGGGTCATGAGTTCAGAGCGCTTGGAGCACCGTCCAGCCGCCATGTTTAACTTAGGGCGATCTGATTGGCTCTTAAAATTCACCCCGCACCACCTCGGAAAATGCAGTCATTTCCAGCTATATTTCTATGATGAACTTTTGGACATCATCGCCGAGGACGTAACTTTTGGGGTGGGATCTCTAAAAACCGAAACGAAATAGCCTGCTGATCTCGCAGGTTCGTCACCACCCCTTTCCTTTTGCCACCCGGCACGCAAATCGCTCTCTCAGCGAATGCGTTTCCCCCTGTCCGCCGCTGCGCTGGCGCTCACTCTCGCGACCACCTGCGGCTTCGCCCAACCTTACTCCACCAAGCCGCTCCCGACGGATAAATTCCGTCAGCTCGAGGAACTGCTCCCCACGCCCAATGAGCAGCGCACCGCCTCCGGCGCGCCCGGCCACGGCTACTGGCAGCAGCGCGCCGACTACGTGATCGACGTCACCCTCGACGACGCGAAGCAGAGCATCACCGGCTCCGCCACCATCACCTATCACAACGCCTCCCCCGACGCGCTTTCCTATCTCTGGCTGCAGCTCGATCCGAATCTCTTCTCCCACACCTCCGACACGCGCAGCACCTCCGGCATGCCGCGCGCCACGCCCGGCGCCAACCCGCTCGACAAGTTTCCCTACAACAGCCTCGACGCGCTCCTCCTCCAAGAGACCTACGGCAGCGACTTGAAGATCGCCTCCGTCACCGGCCCCGGTGGCGCCGCGCTTCCGCACACCATCGTGAAGACCATGATGCGCGTCGATCTCCCCGCCCCGCTCGCCCCCGGCGCCTCCACCACGTTCACCATCGCGTGGTCCTACTTCATCAACAACGCCAAGCTCCTCGCGATGCGCACGGGCTACGAATATTTCGAGAAGGACAAAAACTACATCTACGAAATCGCCCAGTGGTTCCCCCGCCTCGCCGCCTACAACGATACCATGGGCTGGCAGCACAAACAGTATCTCGGCCGCGGTGAATTCACCCTCGAGTTCGGCGACTACCTCGTCCGCCTCACGGTCCCCGCCGACCACATCGTCGCCGGCACCGGCGTGCTCCAAAACCCCGATCAAGTCCTCACGCCCGCGCAACGTGATCGCCTGAAAACCGCCGAGACCGCCAAGTCTCCCGTCTTCATCGTCACCCCCGCCGAAGCCAAAGCCGCCGAGGCCAACAAATCCTCCGGCACCGCCACTAAAACCTGGGTCTTCAAAGCCGACAACGTCCGCGACTTCGCCTTCGCCTCTTCGCGCAAGTTCATCTGGGACGCCATGGGCGCCCCGGCCCACGTGACGCCCAAGCCAGCGGCCAACTCCGCCTCTGGCTCTCCGCTCTCAGCTCTCAACTCTCAGCTCTCAACTTCTCCCGTCATGGCGATGTCGTTTTACCCGAACGAGGGCGAACCGCTCTGGAGCAAATACTCCACGCAGGCCATCATCCAGACCCTCGATATTTATTCGAAGCACACCTTCGCGTATCCCTATCCCGTCGCCCAATCCATTAACGGCCCCATCGGCGGCATGGAGTATCCGATGATCTGCTTCAACGGCCCGCGCCCCGACGAAGACGGCACCTACAGCAAGGCCACCAAATACGGCCTCATCTCCGTCGTCATCCACGAGGTCGGCCACAATTACTTCCCCATGATCGTCAACTCCGACGAGCGCCAGTGGACGTGGATGGACGAGGGCCTCAACTCCTTCTGCCAATTCCTCGCCGAGCAGGCTTGGGAAAAAGATTACCCGTCCCGCCGCGGCGAACCACGCGACATGGTCGGCTACATGACCGGCGAAAATCAGGTGCCGATCATGACCAACAGCGAGTCCATCGCCCAGCTCGGGCCCAACGCCTACGGTAAGCCCGCCACCGCGCTCAACATCCTCCGCGAAACGGTCATGGGCCGCGAGCTCTTCGACTACGCGTTCAAGACCTACGCGCAGCGCTGGGCCTTCAAGCGTCCCTACCCCGCCGACTTCTTCCGCACCATGGAGGACGCCAGCGGCATCGACCTCGACTGGTTCTGGCGTGGCTGGTTCTACACCAACGACCACACCGATATCTCCATCGACGCCGTCCGCCAATACACCTTGGACAGCCGCGATCCCGCCATCGAAAAGCCCCGCACCAAAAAGGAGAAAGCCGACCGCCCCAAGACCCTCTCCTCGATGCGCAACGCCGAACTCCCCAAGCGCGTGGACACCTATCCCGAGCTGAAGGATTTCTACAACGACTACGACGACGCCACGATACTCCCCAGCGACAAAAAGAAATACGAAGACCTCTTGAAGAGCCTCACCAAGGACAAGGTGAAGACCGATCTCCTCAAGACGCCGCGCAATTTCTACCTCGTCGATTTCAGCAACATCGGCGGCCTCGTCATGCCTATCATCCTGAAGATCGATTACACCGACGGCACCACCGGGGAGATGCGCATCCCCGCCGAAATCTGGCGCGTCGATAACGCCAAGGCGTCCAAGCTCATCATGACCGCCAAGGAAATCAAAGGCATCGAAGTCGATCCGCATCAGGAGACCGCCGACGCCGACGTAGAAAACAACTTCTGGCCGCGCCGCGCGATTAAGAGCCGCTTCCAACTCTTCAAAGAGCCCAAGGAGCCCACGCCCATGAAGGAACTCAAAGACGAAGCCGATAAGGCGAAGAAACCCGCCGATCCTAAGCCCGCCGAAACCAAGTGATCAGGCTGTAGGGCGGGGTCGCCGAACCCCGCCTCATATTCCCCGAAAAACAGGCGCAGCGCGTTGTCCCCAACGCGCTTTTTTATTCCACGATGTAAGCCGCCATCGGCTTTGATAACATCCGCCAAAGGTTTGATAAAACCGGCCATCCGCCCAGCAAAAACCCCGGCGACTCGACGTCAACCGGGGTGCTGAGCATCAGCCCTGCAGGGGCCATGCAACGACTAGGCAAACAACTCGATTTGCGGCCGTAGCGCCTCCAAGGCGCTCAACGTGTCGGCGGCGTCGAGATTGGCGCTTAAAGCGGCCTCGCGGTCGAAGGCGGTGCCGATGTGGGCGTAGATTGCCGGGATGATCTGGGCGACGTCGGCGGCCGTCAGGGTGATGAACACGCCGGCCAGCGTTTTCCAGAGACGGCTGAACTCGGGGTTGCCGGCCGCGAAGCCCATCAAAGCCAGCCAGGTCGAGCGTGTCTCGCGCTGGGTGTCGAAACGGTGAACGCCAGCCGATACCGTGACGTCCACGCCGCCGACCTCCAGATCGTAACGCTTGGCGGCAAGACGGGCCTTCAGCTGTGCGCGCAGTTCGGTAACCGTTGGGCTCAATAGGACCGGGGCGCTGGTCGGCGCGGCGAGTTTGAAATCGAAGAGGTTCGAGCCGCCGGCCCAGCGGAGTTGATCGGCGGGCACGTCGGCAGGATCGAGGAGCACGGTGCCGGCGGGGAACGAGACGGCTTTGAGCGTGAACGCGAGCACGTCGGCAACCGCGCCCATGAGACGGAGGTTGGCGCGGTTCCCATCGTGATAGGTGGCGGGCGTCACGACCGTGGGGGGAAAGGTCGAGTCGTCGAGGATGGCGGGCGTGGCGACCAGCGGCCCGACGTATTCGACGGCGTGCTCCGGGCCGCTTTCGACATAGACGGTGCCGCCGCCCGCGAGCTGCGCGGGTTTGAGCAAATGCGGGAGGCGGAGGGCGAGCGCGGCGAAGAAGGTCTCGCGGTTAGGAGTGATGAAGCAGAGATCGAGGATTTTCATGGTAGGAGTGAGTGCGATCAGGGGCGCGTGAGCTGTTTGAGTTGCAGGTCGGAGACCTTGAAAGGGATGTATTGCAGGCGGCGGAGCCAGCCGTTGAGGGCCCCGCCCCCGGTGTGAAAACTGCCAAGATCGATGCGCGTCACAGTTGGAACGGCACCCGCGCTATCGACGGCGACGACGCCGCCATCAGCCACCATGGAGAAATCATTAACGCGGTAGGATGAAGCGACCCGGCGAGACACACCAATCGCCCCGGCCGGACTCGCGTAGGCCGCGACCGTCGTCCCGCCCGCCACAAAGTCGGCGAGAGATAAGGCCGAGTAAATGCTGAGGCCCATGCGATTGTTGAAGGTGTTGTCGCTCGCGTGAACGAGGCCCGCATCAGTCGCGATACTCGCAGGAACCAGGTAATCGCCGATCCATGTTCCTTCGAGCGGATTGAACCACGGCTTTAGCGAGGTAATCTCGGCCCGATCTGCTGCACGCGTCGCGGCCGTCGTGGTCGTCGGGATATAGCTGGTTTCGGCCAAGCCTGACTCCACCTGGGCCCCCCACGCATAGACACCTTTAGTGATGTCGCCCGCGTGCGAGAGGTTGCCCGCATCGTCCAGCACGTAGAAGTAGGCCGCGACGGCCGCGTTCGCAGGCAATCCGGTGACCGTGTAGCGGACCCAGCCGCCGGGGTAGCCGACGGCTCGATAAGAGCCGGAAGTGTTGGAGGAAAGCACGCCGGTCGAGACGTTGAAGATCGAGTTGGCGAAGGCCGTGCCAGCGACGGTGTCGTAGAGGAACATCTGGACGAGGTTTCGACCAGCGGTCTTGAACCAGATTGAGAAGCTGGTGGTCGCGACCGGCACGGTCGCGGCTTGATTCACCACCGGCGCTACCGTGCCAGCGGTCTCCAATAACCGCACGGCGGTGGTCGATCCATCCGGCGCGGCGTATCCACTGGCGGCAGCTAGATCGCCTCGGTTCCAACTCGTCATGCCCACCGCAGCGGATTGAAGGAGAAGATTGGTCCGCTGCTCCTCGATGAGCAGACCGTTCACGCTCAGGGTATTTTGATCGAAGCCGAAACGCGGTTGACCGGCCGCCAGGCTCTGCACGAGCCCGGACGCGTTGATCCGCGTCGCCGCGCTCGCGCGCGAGAAGGTGATGAGCTCGTCGAGCTTTGCGCCCTCCGTCGCATAGTTGTCGCCCGAGGCGAACGCGGCTTTGGTGAAATCGAAATTGAAGCCTGAGCGTGGGAGAATCGTGGGCATGGTGGGCGGCGATTAAGTGGCGGCGGACGCGGCGGGTTTCTCTGCGGTGGGCGCAGGCGCGGGCGGGTTCGGGAAGAAGAGCGCGAGCTGGCCGCGCGCGAGGTTGAGGGCACCTTCGAGTTGAGCGCGGTGGCGTCTGGCGGCGTCCTCGGCGGCGACGGCCTCGGCGAGGGTTTTTTCGAGCGAGCGGATTTGGCCGGCGAAGTAGTCGCGCGTGGGCGCGGCAGGCAGCGGAGCGAGGGGCGCGGCGGAGGCGGCGGGAGCGACGGGCATGGGCTTGGCGGCGGGGAGCGTGGAGGGCGTGGTCGTTTTCATTTTTTAGGAATTAGGAGAGATTGAAGGTCGTGGTCTCATCGACGCGGCATTGCACGACGCCGCCAGAGAACCGCAGCTCGAGGTAGTGTGAGCCGTCCCACATGCGCGGCCCCCAGCCGGCGTTGTAGCCGAGGCTCGTTGGGGTCACGAAAGTGGGAGATGCAAAAACGCCGCCGTCAGAAAAGCGGGAGAGATAAGTGTCGGGCGATCCGAGGGCATCCCAGGCGGCCCACCGCAGCTCACCGTCGCGCGCGATGCTGAAGCGAGTGCCTTCGCCGTTGATGGAGGAGGAGATGAAGTTGGCTGCGTCGCTGCCTGACGCGGCGCTGAAATATACGATGCCCGCCCGCAGATCGGTAACGTCATCGTTAAAGTTGTTCATGAGTTCGACCGACCCGACGACATCGCCGGTGTAAGGCCCGGCGTAGGCGCGCACGCGCACGACCTCCGCGCCGAAGCCACGGAGCGAGATGATCTGCCCGGTGCCCGCGTCGAAAATTTCAACCGTATTCCCGGTGCCGTGACCGAAGCTGCCGCCGGTGCCGTCGATGTTGATCGCGGCGGCGCCGCTACCGGCGCGAAATGTGCCGCGCACGAGACTGTTGTTGCTCTCGGTATCGCCGTTGGCCTTCCACCGCCAGCCGGAGACGCCGGCGGAGAAGTTGTCGCTCTGGAGATCGGCGCCACCGAAGACGATCACACCGACCTCGGGTTGCACGCCGCCGCTCGCGGCGATGGCCTGCATCTTCACGACTTTGCCGCCGCCGTCCAATTTGAAGCCCCAGGTCGCGACGGCCGCGCCGCCGACGACGTAGGCGCTGGCGAGGACGGTTACGGATGCACTCACTCCGCCGACGGTGGCAGTGAGGGCGGTGATGGAGGTGGCGAGCGCGCTATCATTGGTGACACGGGTCGCCTGCTCTTGGAGGACGGAGGCGCTGCTATCGTTGATGGTCGAGACGATGATGGAGAGATCGCGCGCCATCGCTTCGCTCTCCGTCGCACGGACGACCAACTCGCGCGCAATGGTGGAGCTGCTGTCGTTGAGCGTCGCGGTGAGGGCAGAGAGGTCGCGGGCCATCGCCTCCGTCTCGCTCGCGCGCGTCGTGGACTCGGCAAGGATCGCGGCGGTGTTGCCGGAAACGACGGAGGTGAGGCTCGTGATGGAGGTCGAGAGCGCGGAGTCGGCCGTCGACCGCGTCGTCGCCTCGGCGGTGATCGCAGCGGTGTTGCCGGAGACGGTCGAGGCGAGCGTCACGATTGTGGTCGAGAGCGCGGTGTCGGCGGTGGCGCGAGTAGTCGCCTCCGTGGAGATCGCGGCGGCGTTGGTGCCGACGCTGGCAGTGAGGAGCGTGATGGAGCTGGCGAGAGAGTCGTCGCCGCTTTGGCGGACGGTCTGCTCAGTCGTGATCGCCGCGCCGCGCGCGACTGCTTCGGTGAGGATCGCGGCGGCGCGGGCGCTCGCCTCGCTGTTGATCGCGGCGGTGCGCTGCGAAACTTCGTTTAGGAGCGCGCCGGCGTTGTCCCAGGACGAAGCGACGAACTTCGCGAGGTCGGAGGTCACTTCGACAATGCGCGCAGCGACGGCGGCTTCGAGCGCGCTGATGTCGTCATCGAGCACGTCGATGCGGCCGTCGTCGGTGGCCTGCCAGGTCGAGCCGTCCCAGCGATACGCGCGATTGAGATCGTCGGTGTCATACCACATGTCGCCGACACGGAGATAGCCAGTGGGTGCGGTGGGTTGGCGAAAGGTGCGCGTGCCGGGAGTATCGGTGGCGGAAAGATCAGGCAGCACGAGCGAGATGCCGGGATCGTCGGGCTTCGCGAGGCCGTCTTCATCGATGGTGAAGAGCTGAATCTTGAAATACTTCGTCGCGACACCGGCGTTATAAACGCCCGCCGCGCGCACTTGGTAAAAACTTTCGTGGCCGATGCTGCGCAGCTCCGCACGATAAAAGAGCCAGCTCACTTCGGCGGGCGCGTGGCCCGAGGCCGTCGTGCCTTGGCGATGCCGCAGGATAGCGAGGTCATACGTGCCAGGAGAAACGACGGTGACCGCGCCAACGCTGACGACCTCATTGCCGAGCAGCATCAGCAGCGTGTCGTCTTGCTGCGCGACATCGCTCTGCGCGGAGAGGCGCTGAAAATCCACGCTCGTGCTCGTGACCCGCACGACGCCTGCAGCCGCGTCGATCCCCGCACCGGCGACGGCGCACTTCGCCACGAAGAAACGGCTGTCGAGAATCGTCTCCCACGGCGCAGAGCCGTTGGGGCTGAAGTGCAGATTCGCACGATAGATCGCGCGTTTCGTCCGGTTGATCAGCGGGACGATTTGCCGTGCACCGCCGAAGCCTGGGGGAAGGAACCAGAGGCGCACGTCGCCGGCATCGATCTCGCCGGGCGCTTCGACCGTCGGCAACACACGCACGTCCACGGCGGCCGCGTAGGGCCGGGGAAACGCACCGCGCTCGCGCACGATGGTGAGGGTGTCGCTGGCTTTGCCCATCTGCATTCGGCGTGCCGTCACACGGCACACGAGATCCAGCGAGTGCGGGCCGTAGTCCCAATTGATGCGCGAGCCTGGCATTAGCAGCGAGCCATCGAGTTCGACGGCGCGCGACTTGAGGACGGTGAGGTTCACGCCGCTGTCTCCGCTCGTGTTCGGCACGGAGGCCTCCGCCGCCATCAACTGAGCCTGGCCGGCGTGGTGGATGAAAGGAAGGTCGCGGCGCACCAGCGCGCTGGCCAGCCGGCTCTCACCGTTCGTCGGCACATTGTAGCGGGCCGGTGCCGTCTCATAGCCGCGCTCAAAATCGGAGAACAGGACCACTGCGCTCGTCGGCCCTTTGTTCCAGTCGCCAAAGCCCGCACCGCTCGGCTTCGCGGTGAGATCGGCCTCGGCGATTTCGGGAAGTGTCGAGCCGTCGACCGGCGAATTGGGAAACCAGCCAAATCGGATTTTCCCATCCTGCACGTAGATGAACCCGTCGATGTAGCTGAGGATGGTGTTGATCGCATCGCCGAGCGTGGTGCGCGCGGAGAAGGTGGGATGGCAGTAGGTGAGCGGGCCGGTGCGACCGGAGACGCCCTCCGTCTCCAGGGCGATGCACTGCGCGCCCACGTGCGCGGGATCGATCAGCGCCGGGTCGAGGTTGCCCGCCTGCTCCGCGAGGAGCATCGCGTAGATCGCCGCGAAGGGGTTCACGCCGTGGGGGTGATTGTCGCCGCCCGCGAAATCACCGATCGCTGGCGCGTGCGTGCCGATCTCGACGGAGTAGGACGGGATCGAGTTGGAGCCCTGGCCGAGATCCATGTTGATCCATTCGATCCAGCAATAGCCGCGATACGGCGGATGATACTGGCCCGTTTGCTCGCGGAGATTGGCGACGCCAGATTCGGGTGCGTCCTCGGTGCCCCGATGCACGATGGCCTTGAACGCGCGCCCCGAGGCGAGCGATGGGTTGAGGATAAACTCCTTCGATTCCTCACCGGGGCCGAAGGTGTAATCCCAGTTAGCGATCTCGCGGCCGTCGCTCCACACCTTGCCGACAAAATCAATCGGGCCTTTGCAGTAGCGCGCGGCGATGCTCGCGTATTGCCACTCGGGTTTCTGCGCGCCGCCGTAGGCCGTGTGCTCTTCGTATTGCTTCGAGATCCACTGGGAGGAATACACGGAGCGCCCCCAGCCGAAGCCGACGGGCTCGCCCTCTTTGTAGCTCGACGCGTGCTTCACGTCGGGCGCGGCGTTGGGGACTGTCGTATCTGATTCGCCGGAAAAACTCATGAGGAGCAGAGCAACCGGTAGCGGCTGCGGTGGAGGGTGAGTTGGGTAACGCGCATCGCGCAGTAGCCACTCGGCCGCGCGACGTGATGGATGTCGTCGCCGATCCGAATGCCGGCGTGATGCTCGCAGCGGCCGACGACGGGGAAAACGATGTCGCCGTCGAGATGGGCTTCGGCCTCGTCCACGGCGCGGACACGGGCGCGCGCTTCGGGTGACTCGAACCACGTGCGGAACATGGACTCCTCGCTGTGCTCCGCGTGGTTGATCGTGTAAGGCGGGATCGCGACCGACAGCCCGACCGCGCCACAATCGAAAAAGACGGCCCCGATGAAGCTGGCGCAGTCCACGCCGCCCAACTCGCCGCGCACGGCGCTGCGTTGACGGAATGGCGTCCCCGCCCAGCGCGTGCAGGCGACGTGCAAGGCCGCTACACGATCCGTGCGGCCGGCGAAGTAATCGGGGGCACGCGTGCTCATTTTCCAGCCTGTGGCATCGCCGTCGTGCTTTGCTCAAGATAGTCGGGCTTGAAGGGAAACGCGCGATGGTTCGCCT
>JANXLP010000077.1 GCA_025355125.1 Opitutaceae bacterium
GAAACTCTGACGAACTGAACGCCATCTTCCGCACCGAAGGCCCCGCCCTCGCCGCCCGCGCCCTTACCGCCGCCCTCGGCCAAGCCAATCTCCGCGCCGACCAACTCGACGCCCTCCTCATCTGCACCTGCACCGGCTACCTCTGCCCCGGCCTCACCAGCTACGTCGCCCAACAACTCGGCCTCCGCACCGACACGTTTCTCCAAGACCTCGTCGGCCTCGGCTGCGGCGCCGCGATTCCCACGCTCCGCGCCGCCAGCCACGTCCTCGCCGCCCAGCCCAACGCCACCGTCGCCTGCATCGCCGTCGAAATCTGCTCCGCCGTTTTCTACCTCGACGATGATCCCGGCGTGATCATCAGCGCCTGCCTCTTCGGCGACGGCGCCGCCGCCACCATCTGGCGCGCCACGCCCGGCCCCACCGGCCTGCGCGCCTTCGATTTCCAAACCCTCCACCGCCCCGAAGACCGCGACAAACTCCGCTTCGAACACCACGACGGCAAACTCCGCAATCTCCTCGACCGCGCCGTCCCCCAACTCGCCGCCAGCGCCGTCAACGAACTCTGGTCTGCCCGCGGCCCCCGCCCCGTCAGCCGCGTCGTCGCGCATCCAGGCGGCCGCGACGTCCTCGAAGCCCTCGCGCCCGTCATCGCCCCGCACACCCTCGACGCCAGCGCCCGCGTCCTCCGCGACCACGGCAACATGAGCAGCCCCTCCGTCCTCTTCGCCCTCGAAGAAACGCTCCGCACCGCCACGCCCTCCGCCGCCGCCGGCGATTTCTGGCTCGTGAGTTTCGGCGCCGGCTTCAGCGCCCACGCTTGCCGCCTCGGCGTTTAATCACCTCGGCTTTCGGGTCATCTCGTTACGTTTGCGACCCCTTCGAAAAACAATGAAGACGATCCTACGCTTTCTCTGCCTCAGTCTGGCCGCATTCACACCCTTGCACGCCGACCGGGGGACAAACTCCGAACGTCTCGGGCTCCTCAAAGCCCTGTCGTTTACGAATGCCAAGTCGGTCTCCATCGCGAAACTTTCCGCCCCTTCTCCCGCTCAAAAGCCAAACTTTCACGGCTGTCTGCTGACTTCCGACTGGCAATTTCTCGCCGGGAAATCACGCGACGACATGGTCGCCTTGATTCAGGAAATCTTGAACCACGACATAGAGAGACTCTCCAAAAATCTGGATGCCGACTACATTGAACTCCAACCATTCGGCTTCGTCCACGGCGACTACGGTATCAGCGTGGAGACCGCCTTCGGCACGCGCGAATTCTCAATCTGCCTACCCCGCGATAAATGGAGCGGCTACCTTTATGGCTACGTCGGCCGAAAGAAGTCGCTGGGAATGACCCTCGGTCGTGAAACCATGCAGAAATTTGCCGCCTACCAGCCCAAGTGACGCGCGCTCGCCCCTCTCGACTCGCGCCTTAGTTCTCCGCCACCTTCCGTTGTGCCCACGCTCACCGACCTCGTCTCCTACTGCGACCAGCGGACCAACCGCACCGCCTTCAAAGACGCCCCCGCCGCCTTCAACGGCCTGCAAGTCGCCAACTCCGGCCGCGTCACCAAAATCGGCGCCGCCGTCGATGCCGGCGTGATCCCTTTCAAAAAAGCCGCCACCGCCGGCGTGGATTTTCTCATCGTCCACCACGGCATGTATTGGGACATGCCCCGCCCCCTCACCGGCCCCGTTTACGACCGCATCGCCACGCTCATCCGCGCCGATTGCGCGCTCTACTCGAGCCACCTCCCGCTCGACGCCCACCCTGAACTCGGCAACAACGCCCTCCTCGCCCGCCAAGTCGGCCTCGCGCCCACGCGCACCTGGCTGCCCAACGACGGCGGCCCCATCGGCGTCATCGCCGCCACCTCTTCGCCACGCGCCGCCCTTCGCTCCAAACTCGAATCCCTCTACACCCGAGTCACCGCCATCGAATACGGCTCCACCACGCCCGCCGAGATCGCCTTCTGCAGTGGCAGCGGCAACAGCGCTCTCGCCGCGCTCGCCGCCACCGGCTGCGACACGCTCGTCACCGGCGAGCTCCGCGAAGAGCACTTCAACTTCGCCCAAGAACAGAAACTAAACCTCTACCTCTGCGGCCACTACGCCACCGAGGTCCACGCCGTCAAAGCCCTCGCCGCCGAACTCAGCGCCACGTTCAATCTCCCCTGGGAATTCATCGCCACCGAAAACCCGCTCTGAGCCTCGCCGTAGCGCCGGCATCTTGCCCGCACTCCGTTCTCCGTCTTCCCCCCGCGCTCCCCCTCAACTGCGGCCTTTCCTTCCGTGTATTCCGTGTGTTCCGTGGGCCCCCTTCCGAATCTTCAATGAAACGCATCGCCCTCCTCCACGGCCCCAATCTCAACCGCCTCGGCCAACGCGAGCCGCACATCTACGGCACCGCCACGCTCAAGGATCTCGAAAAACTCGTCCGCGCCGAAGCCAAGCGCCTCGGCGTCGCCGTCACCTTTTTCCAGTCCAACCACGAGGGCGCGCTCATCGACAAAATCCACGCCCTCGGCGACGCCGGCATCGCCGGCTTCATCGTCAACTTCGGCGCCTATTCCCACACCAGCATCGCCCTGCACGACGCGCTCAAGAGCGTTTCTCCCATCCCTGCGATCGAGGTGCACATCTCCGACATCAAAAAGCGCGAAAAATTCCGCCAGACGTCCATGACCGCCACCGCCTGCATCGGCATGATCAGCGGCCTAGGATTCCCCGGCTACGTCTTGGCGCTCCAGCAGCTCGCCGCTAAAAACTGAGATGGCAGCCGCATCTTCGTCCGCATTCACCGGACTCCAGTGGTTCGTCTGCCACGCCAAGCCCCGCTGCGAAAAAAAATTCGCCGCGCTCATGACCGCCGAACGTTTCGAGCACTACCTGCCACTCATCGTCAGCGTCCGCCACTACGCGCAGCAGACCAAGAAATTCACCAAGCCACTCTTCCCCGGCTACGTCTTCGCCTGCGTTCCGCTTGAACAGAAAAACCGCATCTACCAACAGGACTTGCTCGCCCGCGCCATCCCCGTCTCCGACGAAGCAACCTTCCTCCGCCAACTCGACGACGTAAAAGCCATCGTCGCCTCCGGCTACGAAGTCAGCGTGATGCCCCTCTTCACCATCGGCCGCCGCGTGAAAATCATCGGTGGCCCGCTCTTCGGACTCGAGGGCTTCGTGGACGATCCCACCAATCCCCACGGCATCGTCCTCTCCGTCGACGTCCTCCAACAGGGCTTACTCGTCAAAGTCCCCGTCGAAAACCTCCAGGCCCTGCCCTGAGCCGTCGGGAAAGCGGACGGTCCTTCCACTCCGCGAGCGCCCGCTCACGCGCTTGACGGCATCATGATAACGATGCACGTCATCATCTATGCGCACCATCGTTGATCTTCCGGATGAGCAGCTCGGCGCCCTCGCGCGTCTCTGTGCGGAACAAAAAATCTCCCGCGCCGAAGCCGTGAGGCGCGCCGTAGATCGTTTACTCAAGGAGAATTCCAGCCGCACGCAGGATGCTGCTTTCGGTCTCTGGAAAAATCGGCCCATCGAAGGTCAAAGCTACGTCGCCAAACTCCGGCGCGAGTGGGATCGCCCATGAGAGCCATCATCGATAGCGATATCCTGATCGATTACCTTCAAGGCATCGAATCGGCCCGGAAAGAATTGGCCCGCTATTCGCGCCGCGAAATCAGCATCATTTCATGGATGGAAATCATGACCGGTGCCGATTCACCTGAAGACGCGAAAGCCTGCCGCGATTTCCTCGCCTCGTTCACCATCCATCCCCTCTCGACGGAGATCGCCGCGCAAGCGGTCACCCTACGGAAAAAATTCCGCATCCGGCTTCCAGACGCCATCGTCTGGGCTACGGCGCGCAGCGAGGGCTGCCTGCTCGTGACCCGGAATATCAAAGATTTCCCCGCCTCTGAGCCCGGCATCCGCCACCCCTACGCCGTGCGCCGATAGGATACGAACCGGCAGCCCACGCTTCCGTTTAGCCCGCGACCATCACCCACCCGCAGTTCACCGCGTGCAACGCCACGCACGCCGCCACCGCCGCCGCGAGATCATCCACCACCACGCCCCAACCCGCCGGCAACGCCTGCAATCGTGAAATCCCCACCGGTTTCAAAATATCAAAAAAACGAAACAGCGCGAACCCCACCGCCAGCACCACCCACGTCGGCCAACCGCTCGCGAGCGACGACCAACCCAGAAAACACAGCGGCATCGCCACGAACTCGTCCAAAATAACCTCGCCCGGATCTTGTTTCCCGAGCCGCACCTCGGCCTCGCCGCAGACCGCCACCGCCAGATAACCGGCGACCACGCTAAATCCGATCACGCCAGCCACGCCAAATCTCGGAACGAACATCGCCGCAAACGCCGTCCCTATGAGCGAGCCCCACGTCCCCGGCGCGGGCAATTTCCGCCCAATCCATCCCAGCGTCGCCAGATTCACCACGAACCACGTTGGCAAAATCTTCGGCCAGCTCGGTTGTGCCAATCGCATCACGCCTCGGATAGTCCCAATCTCACTCGCCCGCTCAGTCCAACACCACGTGCCCGTGCTTGCGGAAATACGTGTAGCCCGAGGTCACCGTCAGCACCGCCGATAGCACAAACAACCCGAGTCCCAGCCCATGCACCGCCGTGATCTGCCAGCGGTCATCGCCGCCGAAAATATCACCGAAATCCTGCGAGAGCATGCGCGCTCCGAGCAGCCAGCCGATCGCATTGAGCTGGATAAACGTCTTCACCTTTCCACCCGCGTCCGCCTCGATCACGGTGCCCTTGGTCGCCGCCACCATCCGCAGCCCCGACACCATAAATTCCCGCCCGAGAATACAGAGTAGCAGCAGCATCCCGGTAATCTTGTAACCCATGAAATACCCGTTGCCCGCGACAAACGCGATCATGATGCCCAGCACCATCACCTTGTCGATGACCGCATCCATAAAGCGCCCAAACGTGGAAACCGAGTTGCTCTCGCGCGCGATTTTCCCATCAAGCCAGTCCGTCAGCGCCGCCGCGATAAACAGCCAAAACGCGGTCGTCGCCGCCCAATGAAAATCCGCATTCATCAACGCCACGATGGCGAACATCGCGGGCAAACGGGAAAACGTCAGAATGTTGGGCAGCGTCGTCATCACGGGAGCAGTGACGCGACAAACGCACGCGCGTTGCACGAAATCAATCCCCGAGCCACCCGCTGACACGATTGCTCCAAATCTTCGACCAATCGTCACCCCACCGTGCGAAAACGTCATCGCCAAGCCCCACGCACTCCGTTTCGTTCCGCCCCACCACATTCGCCATGCGCCACTGCATTTACCCCGGCACGTTCGACCCCATCACCTACGGCCACCTCGACGTGCTCGCGCGCGCCGCGAAGCTCTTCGACCGCGTCACTGTCGCCGTCGCCCACAACGCCGGCAAGGGTCCCCTCTTCACCGCCGAGCAGCGCCTCGCCATGCTCGCCCCCAACCTCGCCCCTTTCCCTAACGTCACTGTCACCACCTTCGGCGGCCTCCTCGTGGATTTTGCGCTTACCCAAAAAGCCGACGCCATCATCCGCGGCCTGCGCGCCCTCTCCGACTTCGAGTTCGAGTTCAACATGGCCCTCATGAACCGCCACCTGCAGCCCAAGATCGAAACGATCTTCGTCATGCCCAACGAGCAGTTCAGCTACACCAGTTCCACCCTCGTGAAACAGGTCGCCAAATTCGGTGGCGACATCAGCCACTTCGTCCCCCCCAACGTCGCCACCGAGCTGAAGAAGATTTTCTCCGTGCCCGTCTCGCCCGCGCCCTGAGCGCCCGCTCCGCCGTAGGGGCGAATTTCTGTGCGCCCCCCGGCGCCGCCCATCCCCCTTTCGTCCTGCGCCTGAATAATTTCGTGTCACCTTTCCGACCATGCCGCGTCAAGTTGGACGCAGGTGCATGGTAGGCCGCCAGGGATATTCTCGGCCGGCGTTGCCAACGCGTCGGCACCCCAATTTCACCCTCAGATTCCTCCCTCTTCGTATGTCTAAAGCGCGCAGCTCCAGCGGTCTCATCATCACTCTCTCACTCCTCGTCGCCGGCGGCGTCGGCGCGTGGTATTATTTCCGTTCGAGCGGGGACAAAGCCCCCGAATATTCGACCGCGAAAGTATCCCGCGGCGATGTCCAGCAGGTCGTGACCGCCACCGGCGGACTTCAGGCCGTCACGAGCGTGGACGTCAGCTCCCAGATTTCCGGCCTCATCGTTCAGATCGGCGTCGATTACAACACCACGGTAAAAAAAGGCCAGATCCTCGCCAAGCTCGACCCGGCCACCTACGAGTCCCGCCTCAGCTCCGCCAAGGCCCAGCTCGCCAACACCACCGCCAATTTCAATCTCGTCCGCCTCAACACCGAGCGCTCACGCACCCTCCGCACCCAAAACCTCGTTTCGCAGGCCGAGCTCGATCAGGCCGAGGCCCTGCTCGCCCAGTCCCAGGCGCAGATGCTCATCCAGCAGGCTGCCGTTGATACCGCCTCCGTCGATCTCGCGCGCTGCACGATCTATTCCCCCATCGACGGCATAGTCATCGACCGCGTCGCCGAGGTCGGCAAAACCGTCTCCGCCAGCACCTCCGCGCCCACCCTCTTCACCATCGCCAACGACCTTTCGCAGATGCAGATCAGCGCCGCCGTCGCCGAGGCCGACATCGGCAACATCGAGGACAAGCAAAACGTCAATTTCAGCGTGGACGCCTATCCCGCCCGCCAGTTTCGCGGCCGAATCTCCCAAATCCGCAACGCCCCCAAGACCCAGTCCAACGTCGTCACCTACGAGACCATCATCGACGTCCGCAACGACGACCTGAAGCTCAAGCCCGGCATGACGGCCAACGTCTCCATCATCATCGCCCAGCGCACCGGCACCCTCAAAGTCGGCAACAACGCCCTCCGCGTCCGCATCCCGGAGAATCTCCTCCCCGCCGCGCCTGCCGTCGCCGCCAAGCCCGCCGATGGCAAAGCCGCCCCCGCCGGCGCCGCCAAGACCGATGCGCCCAAGCCCATGACCGACGAGCAGCGCCGCACCGCCATGCGCGACATCATGCGCGATGTCGGCTTCTCCTTCGGCGCCGGCGGCCCGCCCTCCCCCGAGGTCGTCGCCAAGATGGAAGCCCTAGCCAAAGAGCGCGGCCTCGATCTCGATTTCAGCCGGTTCACCGGCGCTGGTCGCGGCGGTGCTGGCGGTGGCGGCGGTGGTCGCACTGCGGCCCCGAGCAACGCCCCCGTCGTTCGCACTCTCTACAAGCTTGTCGGCACCGATCCCAAGACCCAGCACCCCGAGCCCGTGCAGGTCAAACTCGGCATCTCCGACGGCATCTCCACCGAGATCATCGAAGGTGTCGCCGAGGGCGACCTTCTGATTACCTCCGTGACCACCGGCAGCACCGCGAGCGCCGCCGGCCCTCAAGGCGCTGCCAGCAGTGCCCTCACCGGCAACCGCGGCGGCATGAGCAGCGGTGGCGGCGGTGGCGGTGGTCGCCGCTGATCACCCTTCCTTCTATCCTCACTCACCACCCGTTTCGCTCCTCAAAAGCTCCCTGTCCGCGCCCATCCGCTCATGCCGCCTGTTGTCAAAATCGAGGAGATTCACAAAATTTACGATTCCGGCGAAATCCCCGTGCACGCCGTGCGCGGCGTTTCCCTTGAAATCCAGAAAGGCGATTTCGTCGCGCTCATGGGTGCCTCCGGTTCCGGCAA
>JANXLP010000106.1 GCA_025355125.1 Opitutaceae bacterium
CACCCTTCCGCTCGAAAAAACCTTCTCCAATCTCCTGTTCTTGCCGTCAATTTTTCACCCGACGCCGGATTCCAAAATCTTTAAGCCCGACAGCCTGCTAGGGAGGAGTTGCCCGCGAAAGGCGCGAATGGACGCGAAAGACGTGCGATGCGGACGTGTGATTATTTTTAGGAGGCGGGCAGAAAAAAGCCCGACGGCGGTGACGCGGTCGGGCTGGTGGCGTGGAGGGCGGGTCGGAGACCTCGCCCTACTTTCTCAAAGGGTGTCCACGTAGCGCTTGATGCTGACGATCTCGTAGGTGTCTTCGGAGTTGCCGGTCTTCACCTTGACGGTGTCGCCGGCTTTTTTGCCGAGGAGGGCGCCGCCCATTGGGGTCTTGTAAGAGAGGATATTCTTGTCGGGATCGCCGTCCCACACGCCGAGGAGGGTGTAGGTGGTCTTCGTGCCGCCGGAGCTGACGGTAACGATGCTACCGACGCTGACCTGCTCCGTGGAGGCTTCCTTGAAGTCGGTGATGCGGGCGCGGCCAAGGTCTTTTTCGAGGAGGGTCTTCTGGCCCATGAGGACCTGCTGGTCCTGCTTGGCCATCTTGTATTCGGAGTTCTCCTTGAGGTCGCCGTGCTCGCGAGCGGTGGCAATGGCCTTGGAGTTTTCCGGGATCTTCTTGGAGACGATCGCCTCGTATTCCTCGCGCTTGCGCTCGTAGCTGGAGCGGGAGACGAGCAACTGCTCTTCCTTGCTCTCGGCATCAGCGGCGACGAGGGACTGGATCTTGGGGAAGATTTTGATGAAGCGGGCGAGAAGGGACTTTTTGGTGAGTTCCTCGAAGCCTTGGTTCAGCATCAGCGTGTTCGCGAGATCGCGGGCGGTCTCGGGATCGGCGGTGGAGAGAAGGTCGGCGATGAGATCGGTGTCCTCGGAGAGGATGTCGCCGAGCGGGATGCGGCGCGCGCTGGCGGCTTGGAGAGCCTCGTAGTCGATGGCGAAGAAGACGGCGCTGAGGAGGCGCGGGGTGATGAGATCGTTGAGCAGCTTCGCGAATTTCTTCGAGTGGCGATTCTTGACGATCCAGAGGAGGACGGGAGCGCGAAGATTCTGCTCGGTCTGCCAGCGCTGGAGCGTGGCGGCGAGGTCATCGGAGTAGCCCTGCTCGACGAGGAAGTTGATGCACTCGGTGGTGAACTTGCCCTGCGAGACCTTCAGAAGACCGAACACGATGTCGCGGGTCTCGATGGGGTGCGTGGCGAGGATGAGCTCGAGGAAGCGGCTCTGGAAGTGAACCGGAATTTTTTCCGCGATCTCGGGGAGGTCGCGGGTGTTGGCGATGAGGCCAGCTTGGGTGGGCTCGTAAACGGTGTCGGTGCCGACCAGCTTGGCGAGGTCGTCGCGGACGACGGCGCCGTAGAGGCGCTCGGCGGAATCGAGTTGGTTGCTGTCTTTGACGGACTCGGCGAGGCCTTCAAGGACGGCGGCGAGGTCCTTTTGGGACGTGGCTTTGTCGGAACCGTCGACGAGCTCTTCGGCGAGGAGGATGCGGCGGCGGGCGGAGCGGGTGCCTTTGAATTGCTCAACGAGCTCATCTTCGGCGGACACGGGGGTCTCGCGGATGATGTAGCAGTCGGTTTTTTTGACCGGGACGGAGATGCGGGCGTCCTTAGCGATGAGCTTCTTGGCGGCGGACCACCATTTCTTAAATTTTTCCTCACCGAGGACCTGCGTCAGCACGATCTCGATCTCGATCGCGGTGGCGGCACCATTCGGGTAGGCCTGTAGCGTCTCGACGAGAAGTTGCGCGGGGTTGTCGGCGATTAACTCGTTAATCTTCTTGGTGTCGGTCTCTTTGCGGACGAGGAGATGCTTGGAAGGCAGCACATCCATCGTGGTGATGCAAAAAGCCGGGTCCATGGAGTGGCCCTTCTTATTTTTAAAATCGATGATGAGCTTCTGGGCGACATCGTCGTAGCGCTTGATCTGGCCAAAACCCCAGCTGCGGTGAACCACGTAGGCATCCGCTTCCATGGTCTCCAATTTGGCTTTGGACGCCTTGAGCGTCGGGTTTTTTGCGATGAGCGCGGATACTTCGGCGGAATTCATGGTTGCGTGAGTAAGGGCCTGAACGGGAGAGTTGAGCGGACAATGACTAACGCTGTCAACCCGAGTCTCGAAACCACACGCTCATGAGCGAAAAAACTGATTCCACCCGTCTCACGGCATGGCCGGCGGCGGCCCAATTGGTCGCTCGTTGGCTCGAGCGCCGCGAACGGATCGACGTCCTTTTTGACACGCTGCCCGGCAAGCTTACCGGAGCGGAACGCGCGCGTTGCCAGCATCTGGTTTTCGGCGTCGTGCGCCACGCCAGCCGACTGGAAACAGAACTCGCCAAGCTCATCGCGCATCCGCCGCGCTATGCGACGCGCGCGGTGCTGTATCTAGCAGGATTTGAATTGATCGAGGCTGAGGGCGAACACGCAGACAAGGGCCTCGTGGCGAAGATCGTCCACCATGCGGTGGATCAGGCGAAAGTTTTGGCGAGCCCGGCCGAGGCTCGCTTGGTCAATGCGGTGGTGCGAAAACTCGCGACGGCGCTGCACACGCAGCTCGCGCCCAATCGGCTCGCGGCGGCGGACGTGCTGGCGGCGTATTTTTCCCATCCCGAGTGGATCGTGAAGCGCTGGCTCACGAATTACGGCGCGGAGCACACGCGCACGTTGCTCAAGTGGAACCAATCGCCGGCGCCGATCTATGCGCGCTGGCGCGACCGTTCGGCGCCGGCACCGGAGTTTTTAAAGGCCACGGCGTGGGTGGGTTTTTATGAAGTGCCCTCGGGCAAGTGGTCCGAGGTCGAGCCGCTCTTAAAGAAGGGGCGAATTTACCTGCAAGATCCGGGCACACGGCTGGCGGTGGAGTTGCTCGCGCCCAAGGCGGGCGAGACGGTGCTTGATGTGTGTGCAGCGCCCGGCGGCAAAAGTTTGCAGATTGCCGATACCATGCTGGGCGATAGCAGGCCGTCGAAAAACGGTCCGGGTCGCGTCATCGCGATGGATATTCCCGGTGAGCGTATCGCGCGGCTGAAGGAAAATCTCGCGCGCGTCGAGGGCGTGGATGTGGCGTTGGTGCAGGCCGACGTGGCGAAGGACGGCTACGCGGAACTCGATGCGTGCGGGCTGCCGACGGGCTATGATGCGGTGCTGCTCGACGTGCCCTGCACGAACTCGGGCGTGATGCGGCATCGCGTGGATGTGAAGTGGCGGTTGCAGGAAGGCGATTTCCACAAACACGGACGGCAGCAGCTCGAGCTTTTGCACGCGGCGGCCAAGCTCGTCGCTCCGGGCGGGCGGATCGTTTACTCCACGTGTTCGATCGATCCCGAGGAGAACGAGAGCGTCATCAAGGCGTTTTTCGACAGCCGCGCGGGTGGGCCGTTTACGCTGGAGGGGAAGAGCCTCAGCCAGCCTTGGGTGACGGGGCATGACGGCGCGGGCGCGTTTTTGCTGCGGAAGAAACTCTGAGGGAGGGAGCCGATGGTAGCGGCGCGTTAAGGATAACGCGCCCTACCTCGATCGACGCCTCGGCGCTGGCGGCTACGGGACGAGTTCGAAGACGGCGAAGCGCTTTTCGATTTCGCGGGTGCCGTTGAGAAACGTGAACGTGATCTCGGATGCGCTGGCGATGAGTTGTTCGTAGCGGCGGAAATCCCACTGGGCGACGGCTTCGCCGTTGATGCGGGTGACGAGGTCGCCGCGTTCCACGACGCTTGCGGCGGCGGGCGAGCCGGGGACGACGCCGGCCACGCGCCAGTAGGCGGGGGTTTTGGAGAAACTCAGTCCGGGGCTGCGGCGTGCAGCGGTGGCGATGGGTGCGGGCGAGTCGCGGTAGAAAGTGACCTTGTCGTGTTCTTGGTCGAAGGTGACGGTGAAGTGCTGGAGGATCGCGCCGCCGATGGCGGAGAGCTCGTCGGAGAGATCCACGATGGGGGCGGGCAGCGCGTAGTCTGCGAGGATGAAGGTGTCTGCGAGGCGGCCGATGCGCTGGGGGCGGTCGCCGGCGAGGGTGCTGACGGTGCTACCGGCGCGCGGGCCAAAGGCGAACTTGGGATCGATGCCGACAGGATTGAGGCTGAGGGGGGCGTCGCTGCCGCTATCGAGGAGCGCGATGAACGTGCGGTCGCCGAGGCGGACCGGGATGAGCGG
>JANXLP010000116.1 GCA_025355125.1 Opitutaceae bacterium
GGTGATCCGCCGGCACCCAGTCACGCAGGTCGGGCGGCAACAGCAGCGGGGTGTCTCGGTCAATATTCACGTATCGGGCCATATCCAATTACATAGCAATTACTAGGCCAAGTATCAGCCTAAGTCCGACAGCCTGCTAGCAGCCTGTCGGACTTAGGCCGTTCAAGGCGTTTGTAGCTCGATATTTGATCTTTTTGAAAAATATTTTAGCGAATATCGCACGGTGGATGCCTTAAAATTTCTAAGTCCGACAGCCTGCAAGTGTAGTGTCCCGCAATTGAGTCGGCATAAGCGCGGGAACGGCAGGATGGCCGGATGTCAAAAACAAGTTTGCCGGTGGTGGTGTCGGACCACGGTATTCCGCGGAAGCCCGTGCGCCCCCGGTGGGCTCGCCGTTCAGGTAAACTCAGGCGTTCCAACTTAAAGTGTATTAGCTAGCGGCTTTTGGTATCAAAAGCGGAATTTAGGTTCATATCGTTAAAAATCTCCTCCGGCACCGCAAGACGCGATATCGTGGGCTGGCGAAAAACGCGCACCAACTCCACACGCTCTTTGGTCTGGCCAACCTGGTGATCGCCGCCCGCCGGGTCATGGCCGTGAGCCTGCGGCAGCGCGCCTGCGGGCGCGGCGGGGGAACGCCCTCAGCCGCGCTCCCCGCCGAGTCGCGCCGGCCATGCAATGCGGCCCGCTTTTCCCTCCCCCACAGTGCTTGGGTCGCCTTCAAACCCCCAAAAACGCCAACTTGGCTTTACTCAGCGCTTCCTTCGAAAATTCAAATCAGAACTCTAAATGGAATCTACGATCTTATCGGCCAATCCGTAAGCAATGGCTTCTTCTGCATTTAAATAGAAATCACGATCGGTATCTCTATTGATTCGTTCAATGGGTTGGCCGGATGCCTTCGCGAGAATTTCATTCAGTTCAGCGCGGATTTTTTCCATTTCCTTCGCCTGAATGTTGATGTCGGTCGCGGGACCGACCATACGGCCGGAGATGAGCGGTTGGTGGATTAGCACGCGGGCGTGTGGGTAAAGTAGACGTCGGCCCTTGGGCACTCCGGAAAGTAAAATCGAGCCCATCGACGCGGCCATCCCGGTGACGACGACGGTGATCGGCGACGTGATCAGTTTCATCGTATCGAAGACCGCCATGCCCGCAGTGATCGAGCCGCCGGGCGTATTGATGTAGAAGGTGATTTCTTTGCCGGGCGCGACGGCTTCGAGATAGAGGAGGCGCTCGGTGATGTCCTTGGCTGACTCGTCAGTGACGGCGCCCCACAGAAAGATTTTACGCTGCTCGAGGAATTTTTTCTGAATGAGCATGGCCACGGGAGCCCCCATCTTTTTGGCGGCGGCTTCTTCCTTGGCGTCGTCGTCCTCGTCTTCGTCATCGAGCCGGGGTGTCGGTTCGGCGAGGTTGGGCTGGAGATTGCTAAAGTTCATAGTTGGGAAAAGTGGAAGGGAGGCGGGTTTTGGCAAGAGCTTGGGCTGTCTTTTGCGGACGGACGCAGTCAGTAGCGGATTTTATCGGCCTTGGCGGCCCATTCCTTGAAGGCGTTTTGGGCCTCGTCGCGCAGAAACAGCTCCATCTTGATCGTGCGTTGCTCGGGCGGGAGGGGGACCTGTCGGTAGATAAAGTCGTCGTCGAAGCCGATGGCGGCGGCGTCGGCCCGGGTGTTGCCATAAAAGATCTGGGGGATGCGTGCCCAGTAGATCGCCGAGAGGCACATGGGGCAGGGCTCGCAACTGGTGTAGAGCTCGCAGTCGGTGAGCTGGAACGTGTTGAGCGCCGTGCAGGCGTCGCGAATCGCCACGACCTCGGCGTGGGCGGTGGGGTCGTTGGTGGAGGTCACGCGATTGCTGCCGCGGCCCACGATTTCGCCCTTCCGCACGACCACACAACCGAATGGCCCGCCGCGGCCGGAACGCATACCCTCTTCGGCGAGGTGGACCGCTGCGCGCATGAACATCGCGGTGCTCATGATTGCGTGTCGGACATTGTTTTCAGTGCGCGGATAGGCTTCATTCGCGATTTATCGTTAGTAAGAGGATGACACGAGACAACGCGTAACTTACCTTACCCCCGCCCACAAATTTTTACCCATGAGCACCACCACCATTGCCGGCCTCGAAATCCGCGGGCCGATCACGCCCGAAACCGCCGAGATCCTTTCGCCCGACGCCTGCGCGTTTCTCGCGGGGCTTTTCCGCAAGTTCGACGGCCGCCGCTTGGAACTGCTCGCCCGTCGCGTCGCACGCCAGGCCGATCTCGATGCTGGTGTGCTCCCGGATTTCCTGCCTGAGACCGCCGCCATCCGCGCCGATCTTTCGTGGAAAGTAGTCCCCCCCGCGCCCGACCTGAGCGACCGCCGCACCGAGATCACCGGGCCCGTTGACCGCAAGATGGTTATTAACGCCCTCAACTCCGGGGCCAAGGTCTTCATGGCCGACTTCGAGGACGCCACGTCGCCCACCTGGGAAAATCTCCTCGAGGGTCAGCTCAACCTCCGCGACGCCATCCGCCGCACCATTTCCTTCACGAGCCCCGAGGGCAAAGCCTACGCCCTCAAGCCCGTGACCGCGACGCTCGTCGTGCGCCCGCGTGGCTGGCACCTGCCCGAGAAGCACGTGTTCGTCGACGGCAAGCCGGTGAGCGGCTCGCTCTTCGACTTCGGCCTCTTCTTTTTCCACAACGCCAAAGAGGCGCTCGCCCGCGGCACCGGTCCCTATTTCTACCTGCCGAAGATGGAGAGCCACCTCGAGGCGCGCCTCTGGAACGACGTCTTCGTCCACGCTCAGGCCACCCTTGGCGTGCCTCGCTCCACGATCCGCGCCACCGTCCTGATCGAGACGATCCTCGCGACGTTTGAGGCCGAGGAAATCCTCTACGAACTCCGCGACCACTCGGCCGGTCTCAACTGTGGACGCTGGGACTACATTTTTAGTTGTATCAAGAAACTGAAGCGCCGCCCTGGCTACGTGTTCCCCGACCGCACGCAGGTCACCATGACCGCGCCCTTCATGCGCGCCTACTCGCTCTTCGTGATCAAAGTCTGCCACCGCCGCGGTGCCCACGCGATGGGCGGCATGGCCGCGCAGATTCCAATCAAGAATAACCCCGCAGCCAACGACGCCGCGCTCGCCAAAGTCCTCGCCGACAAAGAACGCGAAGCCTCCGACGGCCACGACGGCACCTGGGTCGCGCACCCCGGCCTCGTGCCGGTCGCGCTCCAGGCTTTCGACAAACACATGCCCGGCCCGAACCAGCTCTCGCGTCAGCGCGACGACGTCGTGCCCAACGCCGCCGAGTTCCTCGCTCCACCCACCGGCACCATCACCGAAGCCGGCGTGCGCACCAATCTCAGCGTCGGCGTCCAATACGTCGAAGCGTGGCTCGGCGGCCTCGGCTGCGTGCCGCTCTACAACCTGATGGAAGACGCCGCCACCGCGGAGATTTCCCGCGCCCAACTCTGGCAATGGCTCCACACCGGTGCGAAACTCGCCGACGGCCGCGTCATCACCGCCGCGCTCTACGACCACTTGCTCAACGAGGAGCTCACGAAGATCCAGTCCGAGATCGGTGCCGACCGCTATACGCGCGGTCACTTCATCAAGGCGATCTCGCTCTTCATGCAGATGGTGAAGTCGCCGCAGCTGGACGAATTCCTCACGCTCCCGGCTTACGAGATGCTAGGGTAACGCCGGTTTCTTCGATGCCCACCCTCGCGACGCTCAACCACCTCGACCGCGCGGCCTTCACCGGCGCGCTCGGCCACCTGTTTGAGCACTCGCCCTGGGTGGCGGACGAGACTTGGCCGCAACGCCCGTTTCGCGACGCAGCGCACCTCCATGCCGCGTTGTGCGCGACGATGCGTGCCGCCGCACCCGCGCGCCAACTCGTGCTCATCCGCGCGCATCCCGACCTCGCCGGCCGCCTCGCGCGGCAGAACGCGCTCACCGCCGAATCGACGCGCGAACAGGCCAGCGCCGGGTTGAATCGTTTGACCGATGACGAGCTCGCCGAATTCCAACGGCTGAATACCGCCTACCTCGCGCGCTTTGGTTTCCCGTTCATCATCTGCGCGCGCCTCAACGCCAAGTCCGCCATCCTCGCCGCGATGCAGACCCGCCTACCGAACACCGCTGAACTCGAATTTTCCACCGCCCTCGGCGAAATCGAAAAAATCGCCCAGATCCGCCTCAACGATCTTTTGGAGAAAACCACCTGATGCCCGGCAAACTCAGCACTCACGTCCTCGACCTCACCACCGGCCGCCCCGCCACCGGGCTGCGCATTGAACTGCACCGGCACGCCGTCGGCGCCGCGCCGCAGCTCGTGAAAACCGTCGTCACCAACGCCGACGGACGCACCGATGCACCGTTGCTCAACGCCGATGAGATCGCCGTCGGCAGCTACGAGATCATCTTCGATGTCGCCGTGTATTTTTCTTCGCGCGGTGTAGCCTCGCCGTTTCTCGACCGCGTGCCGATCCGGTTCGCCATCGCCGACGCAAGCGCGGGCTACCATGTCCCGCTGCTCGTGACGCCGTGGGCCTACAGCACCTATCGCGGCAGTTGATGAACGCCGGAGCGAAACTTCTCGTCCGCTACCTCGACGAACTCGCCCAAGTCACCGACGAGCCCGGCAAACTCACGCGCACGTTTCTCTCGCCCGCGATGCGTCGCGCCAACGCCCTCGTTGCCGACTGGATGCGCGCCACCGGTCTCGCGACGCGCGAGGACACTACGGGCAATCTGATCGGCCGGCTCGAGTCGCCCGCTGGGCCGCGCGCCCGCACGCTACTCCTCGGCTCGCATCTCGACACCGTGCGCGATGCCGGACGCTTCGACGGCGCCCTCGGAGTGCTCCTGCCGATCATCGCGCTCGCGGAACTGCGCCGCCGCAAGGTCTCGCTCCCATTTGCCGTCGAGGTCTTGGGTTTCTCCGAAGAAGAAGGCGTCCGCTTCGCCAGCGCTTACCTCGGCAGCAAAGGCTACACCGGCCAGCTCCGCGCGTCCGATCTTGGCTTCGCCGATGCGAAGGGCTTCACGGTTCGCTCCGCTCTCGAAAGCCACCACGGCGCGCTCTTCACTCTCCCCAAGCCCGCGCATCGCAAAAGAGATCTGCTCGGCTACGTCGAAGTCCACATCGAGCAAGGTCCGGTGCTTGAGGTGAAGAAACTCGCCGTCGGCGTCGTCACCGCCATCGCCGGCCAGACGCGCGCCAAGCTCCTCTTCAAAGGCCACGCCGGCCACGCCGGCACCACGCCGATGAATCTCCGCCGCGATGCGCTTGCCGGAGCCGCCGAGTTTACGCTCGCCGCTGAATCCCTCGCGAAACGCACCCCCGGCCTCGTCGCCACCGTTGGCACGATGTCCGTTGCGCCTGGTGCCGCCAACGTCATCCCGGCCGAAGCCGCGTTCTCGCTCGATCTGCGCCACCCGCGCGACGCCGTCCGCCACCACGCGCTCCGCCAACTTCGCGCGACTGCCGACCGTATCGCGCGGCGCCGTAAACTTTCCTTCGCTTGGACCACCACGCAGGACAACGCCGCCGTCACGTGCGCGCCTGCGCTCGCCGCCGCGCTCACCGCGAGCGTCCGCACCGTGCAGGGCTGCAGCCTCGCGTTGCCGAGCGGAGCGGGCCACGACGCGGTCGTGATGTCGGCGCTCACGCCGGTCGCGATGCTCTTCGTGCGCAGCCGGGCCGGACTTAGTCATCACCCCGATGAATACAGCTCGCCGGCCGACCTCGGCGTGGCCCTCGACGTGTTGATCGACTTTATCGAACGACTGGCCCGGACTCACTCTTCATGAAACGCACCACGCTCGTATCAAAAAATGCCAAGATCGCGCCCGAGCTGGAGCGACTCGACCTCGTCGTGCGCGGCGGAAAAATCGTCACGCCCAACGGCGTCATCTGGGCCGACCTCGGCGTGCGTCTCGGGAAATTTGTTCAGATCGAGCCCGAGATTAAGGATCTCACGCATGAGTCCATCGACGCCAAGGGTTGCTACGTTTTCCCCGGCATCATCGACGCGCACGTCCATTTCAACGAGCCCGGCCGCGCTGATTGGGAAGGCCTCGGCTCCGGTTCTGCCGCGCTCGCGGCCGGCGGCGGCACGTGTTTTTTCGACATGCCGCTCAACTCCGAGCCGCCCGTGCTCGACGCAGCCAGCCTGCGCGCCAAACGCACGCTCGCCGAGCAGCAGTCGTGCGTCGATTTCGCCCTCTGGGGCGGCCTTGTCCCCGGCAACCTCGACAAGCTCGCCGGCCTGCGCGACGCCGGTGCTATCGGTCTGAAGGCCTTCATGTGCAACAGCGGCATCGACAGCTTCGGCGCCGTCAACGAGAGCGTGCTCCGCGAGGGCATGAAACGCGCCGCCAAGCTCGGCATGTTGGTCGCCGTCCACGCCGAGGACGACGCACTCGCCGCTAAGTTCACCGCCATCGAAAAATCCAAAGGCCGCACCGATGCCAGAGCCTGGCTCGCCTCGCGCCCCGTCGAAGTCGAACTCGCGGCCATCCGCACCGCGCTTGAGCTCGCCGGCGAAACCGGTTGCTCGTTGCACATTGTCCACGTGAGCAGCCCCGAAGGCGTCGCCCTGATCACTGATGCACGCGCGCAGCGTGTCGACGTCACCGCCGAAACCTGCCCGCACTATCTTCTGCTCAACGAGAAGGACGTCGCGAAACTCGGCGCCGCCGGTAAATGCGCCCCGCCGATCCGCGACGAGAAACGCCGCCTCGCGCTTTGGACCGAGCTCCGCGCCGGCTGCATTCACACGGTCGGCTCCGACCATTCTCCGGCACCGCCCGAGATGAAGACATCGAAGAACTTTTTTGAAATCTGGGGCGGTATCGGCGGCGTGCAGCACGGCACCCAGCTCCTGTTCAACGCGTGCGCCGATACGCTTGAAAACGATCTGCCCACGCTCGCCGCCGTGTTAGCGCGCAACGTGGCCCGCCGCTTCCGCATCGACGAGCGCAAGGGCTCCATCGCCCTCGGACGCGACGCGGATTTCTCGATCTTCTCCATGGGAGCCGCCCGCAAAATCGAGGCCGAAGACCTGTGGACCCGCCACCGCATCAGCGCCTACGTCGGCCGAAAAAACCGGACGCACGTCACCCACACGTTTGTCCGCGGCGTGGCCGCGTGGCGCGACGACCGTCTCGCATTGCCATCGCCGCGCGCCGAGTTCCTCAAGCCGGTTGGTCCGCTCTGAAAATCTCGCCCAACCGTTTGCCCGCACCCGCGTTTCTGAACCAATTTTCCACCATGTCTGAACTCTTTGGCCACACCCGCGCCCGCGTCGCCGCCCGCCACGCGCTCATCACGCCCAATAACCACGTGGCCAGCGCGCTCCCTGGATTTACCGAGGCGACCGCGATCGTGCTGATCAGCCCGGTCATGGGCGCGCGCTTCGCGCAGACGCAGGTAACGTTTCAAAAAGGCGGCGCGGCCAACGTGCCTGCGAGCGACGTCGAGACCTTTGGCTACTTCATGAGCGGCGGCGGCACGCTCGGCGTCGGCACGCATCGGCAACGTTGTGAAGAGGGCGGTTTTTTCTTCGCGCCCGCCGGCCAGCCCTGGACGCTCACCGCGCCCAAGGCCGGCACGCAGCTCACGCTCTTCCAGAAGAAATTCCAACCGCTCGCCGGTGCACCTGCGCCGCGCGTGATCATCAGCGAAGCGGCGAAGGTCAAAGGCGTGCCGTTTCTCGGCGACCCGGCGGCGAACTTGCAGGTGCTCTTGCCTGACGAGCCGGCTTTCGATCTCGCGGTGAATATTTTTGCCTACCAGCCCGGCGGTCATCTGCCGTTTGTCGAGGCGCACATCATGGAGCACGGCTTGCTGATGCTGGATGGCGCGGGCGTTTACCGGCTCGAGGACGAGTGGTATCCCGTGCAGGCGGGCGACGTGATCTGGATGGGCTCGTATTGCCCGCAATGGTTCGTCGCGATGGGCAAGACGCCCGCGCGCTATCTCTACTACAAAGACGTCAACCGCCACGCGCTATGAGCGAATCCGCCGCCCCGCAGAAAATCGCCGTCGATTCCGCCGCGCTTTCACGGCGGCTCCAAGAACTCGCACGGATATCCGAGGCACCGGCGCCGGTGGTGACGCGCGTCCTGTTTTCGGAAGCTGATATGCGCGGCCGCGATTATGTGCGCCAATCGGCGCGCGAGGCGGGGCTCACGATCCGCGAGGATGCGGTCGGAAATATCTTTGCGCGCTGGGAAGGCAGCGAGCCGTCGTTGCCGGCGGTCGGCACGGGTTCGCACACCGATGCGATTCCCAATGCGGGACTCTACGACGGTGTGGTGGGGGTGCTCGGTGGCTTTGAGGCCTTGCACGCGCTGAAGCGTGCGGGGTTTAAGCCACGTCGCTCGATTGAGGTCGTGATGTTCACGGCGGAAGAGCCGACGCGTTTTGGGCTCGGTTGTCTCGGCTCGCGGCTGATGGCGGGCGCGCTGCCGCTGGAAAAGGCGCGGGCGCTGCGTGATCGGGAAGGGCGTTCGCTAGAAGAATTGCGTGCGGCGGCGGGTTGCACGGGCACGTTGGAATCGGTGAAGCTGCCTGAAGGATTTTATCACGCGTTTGTCGAATTGCACATCGAGCAGGGGCCGCTGTTGGAGAAAGAGGGGATTCCGATCGGCATCGTCGAACACATCGCCGGGCCGAGCAGCTACCGTGTCTCGTTGTTGGGCGAGGGTGGCCATGCCGGGGCGGTGCTGATGCCGGGTCGTCGCGATGCCGGACTGGCGGCGGCGGAGATCGCGCTCGCGGTCGAGCGGGCGGCGAAGACAAGTGGCAGTCCCGACACGGTTGGCACGACGGGCGTGTTTCGTATCGAGCCCGGCGCAGTCAACAGCGTGCCGTATCGCGCCTATCTTGAGATCGACCTGCGCGACACGCGGCTTGATACGCGCGAAAAAGCCCTCGACGAGATTCGCCGCGCGGGGGAAGAAATCTGTGCGCGGCGTTCGGTGGCGCTGGAATTTTCGGAAATCAATGCCGACCCGCCCGCGCCCGGCGATGCGCGCACGATCGCGATTGCCGAGGAGGTGTGCGTGGAGCTCGGGCTGAAATATCGGCGGATGGTGAGTCGTGCGTATCACGATTCGCTCTTCATGGCGCGGGTGAGTCCGACGACGATGATCTTCATTCCCTGCCGCAATGGCTGGAGTCACCGGCCCGAGGAATACTCCTCGCCGGAGCAGATTGCGGCGGGCGTCGAGGTGCTTGCGCGGACATTGGCACGGTTGGCGGTGTAAGCCCGAATCATGGCGCTCGATTTCATTCTCAACGGCAAGGCGACCCACGTCGAAGGGCTCGCGCCGACGACGACGTTGCTCGACTACCTGCGCACGCATGGTTGCACGGGCAGCAAGCAGGGCTGTGCCGAGGGAGATTGCGGCGCGTGCACGGTGGCCATCGTTGACCGCGATGCGCACGGGCAGCCGACGTATCGGGCGATCAATAGCTGCATCGCGCTGCTGCCGATGTTTTCCGGGCGCGAGGTCATCACGGTGGATGGTCTGGCGGAGGGGGCGAAGCTGCACCCGGCGCAGAGCACGATGGTCGAGCACTACGGGTCGCAGTGCGGCTACTGCACGCCGGGTTTTGTGGTGTCGCTCTTCGAGGCGCACAACCGCACCGACTGCCAGTCGCCGGCGAAGTTGAGCGATCAGCTTTGCGGCAATCTCTGCCGCTGCACGGGCTACCGGCCGATCCGCGATGCGGCGTTGGCGATGCAGACGCATCAGGAGAGCGATAAGTTTAAAGCGCGGCTCGCGGAGCCGCTGGCGCCGCTGGGTGGGCTCGACTATGCGGCGCAGGGGGAGCGTTTTTTTCGGCCGACGTCGCTGGCGGCGTTGTTTGCGCTGAAGGCGGCGCATCCGACGGCGCAGTTGGTGGCGGGCGCGACGGAGATCGGCGTGGAACTGAATAAGAAGGCGAAGGCGTTTCCGCTGCTGATTTCGACGGAGGCGGTGCTGGAGCTGACGCAGATCGTCGAGACCCCGACGGCGTGGCGCGTGGGCGCGGGCGCGACGTTGACCAATGTCGAGCAAGCGCTGGGCGCGGAATATCCCTCGCTGCAAAAGATGCTCGCGGTCTATGCCTCGCGGCAGATCCGCAGTCGGGCGACGCTCGGTGGTAACATCGCGACGGCTTCGCCCATCGGCGATAGCGCGCCGCTGCTGCTCACGCTCGATGCGTCGCTGCTGTTGTCGTCGGCAAGCGGGGATCGGACGGTGGCGCTCAAGGATTTTTTCACAGGTTATCGGAAGACGGTGCTCCGGACGGATGAGCTCATCCGGGAGATCATTGTGCCGCGCGGTGGCGCGGGTCGGGTGGATTATTTCAAGGTCTCCAAGCGGCGGGAGATGGACATCAGCATTGTAGCGGGTGCGTTTCGCGTCGTATGCGATGCGGCGGGTGTGGTTACCGAAGCGCGGATGGCGTTTGGCGGGGTGGCGGCGACGCCGGTGCGGGCGCTGAAGGCCGAGGCGGCGCTCGTAGGGAAGACGCTGGCGGGCGCGGTGGCGGAAGTCGCGGCGGTGTTGCAGAGTGAGTTTTCGCCCATCGACGATGTGCGCGGCGGGGCGGACTATCGGCGCGGGCTGATCGTGAGCTTGTGGGAGAAGTTTGCCGGCGGTGAGCAGAGCTTGGCGCAGGACGGGGCGTTGGAGTTTGCGGCGGGCGTGCCGACGGCGCCGGCGGATGCGTCGCGGGCGCTGAGACACGACAGCGCGGTGGGGCATGTGACGGGCCGGGCGCTTTACGTGGACGACACGGCGCAGAAACGTGCGATGCTCGAAGTGTGGCCGGTGATGGCACCGCACGCGCGGGCGAAGATCACGCGGCGTGATGCGACGAAGGCGCGGGCTTTGCCCGGAATCGCGGCGGTGTTGTTGGCGGAGGATATTCCCGGCGAGAACAACGTGGGGCCGGTGCGGCACGACGAGCCGATGTTGGCGACGGACGAAATTCTTTACCATGGGCAGATCGTGGCGGTCGTGGTCGGCGATTCGATTCGCGCCTGTCGGGCGGCGGCGGCGTTGGTCGAGGTGGATTATGTGCCGTTGACGCCGTTGCTGGGCGTGCTGGCGGCGATCGCGGCGGGGAGTTTTCATTCGGAGCCGCATGTGCTCGCGCGCGGCGATGTGACGGCGGCGTTGGCGGCGGCGCCGCATCGGCTGGAGGGTGAATTTGAGTTTGGCGGGCAGGAGCATTTTTATCTG
This sequence comes from Opitutaceae bacterium, assembly GCA_025355125.1. GTDB lineage: Bacteria > Verrucomicrobiota > Verrucomicrobiia > Opitutales > Opitutaceae > Tous-C4FEB. The sequence continues at coordinate 11,250 of JANXLP010000116.1, forward strand.
GAGACGCAGGCGGCGTGGGCCGAGGCGGGCGAGGATGGGGCGATGCTGGTGCATTCCTCGACGCAGCATCCTTCGGAAATCCAGACCATAGTGGCCGAGGCGCTGCATGTCGCGCGCAACAAAGTCGTGGTGCAGTCGCCGCGCATGGGCGGCGGTTTCGGCGGCAAGGAAACGCAGGGCAACGGGCCGGCGGCGGTCGTGGCGCTCGCGGCGTTGAAGACGGGACGGCCGGTGCGCTGGCAGCTGGACCGCGATGTCGATATGGCGCTCACGGGGAAGCGGCATCCGTTTCTTGCGAAGTTCGCGGTGGGCTATGACGACGAGGGGCGGTTGCTGGCGTCGCGGGTCGATCTGGTGTCGGACGGCGGGTGGTCGATGGATCTTTCGCAGGCGATCTGTGACCGCGCGCTGTTTCATTTGGACAACGCCTACTACATCCCGGCGGTGGAGTTCACGGGGCGGATCGCGAAGACCAACGTGACGTCGCACACGGCGTTTCGCGGGTTTGGCGGGCCGCAGGGTATGATCGTCGTCGAGGAGATCGTGGCGCGGGTCGCGGGCCGGCTCGGGCTGGCGCCGGAGGTCGTGCGCGCGCGGAATTTTTATCACGGGGCGGGCGAGGCCAACACGACGCACTATCGCGAGGATTTGGGGATTAACCGAATTCAGGAAGTGTGGTCGCGGGTGATGGCGGAGGCAGGCTTTGCCGAGCGGAGGCGTGAGATCGCGGCGTGGAATGCGACGAGCGGGCGGGTGAAGCGCGGGCTGGCGGTGACGCCGGTGAAATTCGGAATTTCATTCACGCTCACGCACTACAATCAGGCGGGGGCATTCGTGCTTATTTATCCGGATGGGTCCGTGCAGGTGAATCACGGTGGCACGGAGATGGGGCAGGGGCTCAACGCGAAGATGTTGGGCGTGGCGATGCGCGAGCTGGGAATTTCGGCGGAGAAAATCCGGCTGATGGCGACGAGCACGGACAAGGTTCCCAATACATCGCCGACGGCGGCGTCGAGCGGCGCGGATCTGAACGGTGCGGCGGTGCGCAATGCGTGCGAGATTTTGCGCGAACGGCTGCGGCCGTTGCGCGGACCGCGTGGGGATCGCTGCGGGCGTCTCCTCGTCGGGCTGCTCCGCGAGCGAGGCTCCGAGACTCTGGCGTTCGGCCCAGCCGCGCGT